>CALKXZ010000188.1 GCA_938003775.1 uncultured Granulosicoccus sp.
CCTTCATCTCGAGTAGGTAGATGCTAGGTGGATGCTAGGTGGATGCGAGGTAGATGCCGGGAACCTATGATCGTCAGAACTATCCGTTAATTGCGCTCATCAAGGCTTGTAAGCAGGTAGCTCAATAATGTAGGTATCCACCGAACCCGAGTCGTACCAGTCAGAGCCAAACGCAATGCGCGTACCACTGGGGCTTATGGTGGCATGAGGTTCACCGAAGTACGGTCGATAATCGCCACGCTTGGCATGCTTGGCGAATGATCGATGGTGGGCCAGCCGACAGACCACCTCATTTTTTGGATCTGTGTTGGCCAGGTAGATTTCTGAGAACAATGCAGGCGCTTTACGCTTGTTGGTAAAAAAATCGTACGAACCATAGCCGACGCTGGACATAGCCACCCAGCCCGGTTTTTTGTAAGCCTGGGCCGACACGTGCGTACCGGATGTGGTGTACGGATAACCCTTGGCTTCGTTGATCACAGGTCGGCAGTCACCGGTTTCCATGTTGTGCACGACCAGATGACCGACGCCCTGCCAGATGTCGCCATTGCAGCCCTTGGGCGAGGGATCAAATACCACCTGGAACACCGCATCCTGACCATCGTGTGTTTGTCCGATGTTGGCATGCTCACTGTGCTTATACATGTCATGCTTCAATTCAACGGTAGTTAAGTCCTGTTTCAGCACCTTACCCTGCAGCCAGAAGCGCTCACCCGAAGGGCCGGGAATCGGGGCGGTCCATGGGTCCCAGCCTTGATCTTCGGACAACGGCACATGCACGACTTCATCGGTGCTTATCCGGTACGTAAACATAAAATAATCGTCATCATCGGCACGACAGCGAAATCCAAAGAGGTCATCGTCTAGAGATTGCATTTGCACGTCTCCACCACCAGTGGGCAGCCCCTGCTTACCGCAGATATCGCGAAAATCCTTGATTTTGGTGGAGGTGTTGTTCTTGACGCTGTACTGTTTGAAAAAGCCGTAGTCTTTAGAGTACTTACTCACGTAGTAGAGAATGTCTGGGTCGCTATGGCTCCAGAAAACCTCTTCTAGATCGGATGGAAATATATCCAATACGCGCAACTGCTCGTAGGTTCGGCCGTCGTACAAGATATGGGCCGAGTCATCGCCAGCACGATATAGCATCATCACTGACTCATCGGCATTCCAGGCCTGCATGGAGCTATAAGCAGGCTTGAATACTTGATCCTGCCGGGCATTGGTTATGCGAATAACCTTGGCGCCAAATGCTGGGTCTTTGTAAAATTTCATGAACGGCGGTTTAGCAACTGCCGGCACGGCAACCCGCTCAGTGCCCGTAAACAGCCCCTCACAAAGATTGTCTGTGGATGCAGCCAGGGCTGCCCCCGCCATAGCGGTACACAGCAGTCCCGCAATGAAAACGTGTTGCATGTATTTACCTGTTGATCAGTGGCGTGCGATTAGCACAGCACAGTACCTAGAATATGTTAACGCCGATGCGAGCCACGTCACCGGATAAAATAGACTTACTGGATTAATCATGATGTAGCGCAGAGTTTCAAGCATTATTCAGTATGGGCTCACGACCTTATGAGTATACCTACGGCCAAAAATTCAGTCGTAAACAGGCATCATATAGTGTTTTCGCAGAGCTTTTCTATGGACAAGTAGGTATTAACGCTAATCACCTATTCCCGACAAATTCCTCAGTCAAATTCACATATCCTCAGCTAAATCCACCTAAATGAATAATTCTCGATAAACCTCTGATGTCTTAACGTGTTGCATAACGCCATTGAAGTGCTTTGGGTTAATATTGGGAACACATGAAGCCGTCAAAAAAGACCTTGTCCGATAGCACTGATCTGACCATCGCAGCAGATGGACAAATCCCCCAAAGCGTATGCCTGTTGAGACTTTCAGCGCTAGGCGATGTTACACATATGCTTCCGGTTGTTCACCGTCTGCAACGCGGCTGGCCGAATACTCGAATTACCTGGATTATCGGCAAGCCAGAATACCAAATGGTGTGCGATTTGCCCGATATAGAATTTCTCGTGCTGAATAAAAAAGCCGGATGGCGTGGTATTCGCGCGCTTAGAAACAGCTTGAAGGGGCGCAAATTTGATGTACTTTTGCATATGCAGTTGTCATTACGTGCCAATGTGATCAGTACGTTTGTGCAAGCAACGAAAAAGATCGGATTTGATCACGCACGCTCGCGTGAAATGCACGGGGCATTCATCAACGCGCGTATTCAAGCCAGTACCAGTAAAGGGGAGCATGTCGTTGATGTTTTCCAACGGTTTTTAGACGCAGCCGGTGTACCGGAATCCCAATTGGACTGGACCTTGCCGGTAGCATCCGACGATGTCACCTGGGCCAAGCAGGCATTAGGTGGACGTCGTTCGTTAATAATCAGTCCGTGCTCCAGCCATGAGCTACGCAATTGGTCGGCCGCACGATATGCGCAGGTAGCAGACTACGCAGCCAAGCGGCACGGTTTACAAATTGTATTGTGCGGCGGCCTGTCGAGCACTGAACGTGACATGGGCGATAGCATTCTCAAGCTGATGACAGAAAAGCCAATAGATCTAATAGGAAAAGACACCATTAAACGTCTTCTCGCATTAATACAACAAGCCGTGGCAATAGTAAGCCCTGACTCGGGGCCAGCGCACATGGCAACCTGCTTTGGTACACCGGTTCTCGGACTGTACGCAGCGAGTAATCCTGAGCGCAGTGGCCCGTATCTGAGCAGGGAGTTGACAGTCGATCGCTATAATTTAGCTGCCCTTAAATTTTTGAAAAAATCCAGTACCCAGCTACGATGGGGAGAAAAGGTAGAAAAGCCCGGCGCTATGGATTTGATCTCAGCTGAGGATGTCTTTGAAAAACTGGACAAGATGCTAGTGTCGGCTGAATACTCCAACCAATAATCGGGTTTGAAGCAGCATTATCCACACCAGTCTTATTCACGGTTACGTCTCATCGAAGATGGATCGCGGGTCTTAGTCTGTCAGCATCACACCCAGAAAGTGGTCATTAGATCGATACCAATCGTTACACTTAAAGTGTGTTCTTTGCTGACACACACAGCGACTTTCCGAGTTCAAACCCCAAAACGCTGACAATGCACTCTCGCCATTCATCATTCATTTGATCACTGAGTATCTTGGATTTCACAAATTCCACCGGATTAGTCGTACGTCTGTGCTTCTCAAACGATAGCTTACGCAACCCGACAAGTTTTAATAGGCCTGTCGGATCTAGAATAAAATCCTGACTACTCAAAGCATCATAATTTCCGCCCATACTCTCAATAGTGATTAGAATTTTCGCCAGTTGTTGTACGACCCGTAAATACCCTGGAAAAAATTCATCCACTAGCACATGGTGCAGAGGCTGACCGTTGAGCTGCTCAATCAATAAGTAATCATAGGTAGAATCGGTTCGGTTCAAGACACATAGCATCGGTAGTGCCACAGGGACATCAAAGTTATGCAACGCTTGAGCCTTGCTCCATTCACTCAAAGCGTCTGGGAACCGTTGCCCTCTGAGCAACATACTCCAGCACGATTTTCGAGCAAATCGCCGCAGAACAAACTGATCATTATCCGTAAAATCACGAAACGTCTTCGCATCATCAGTAAATTTAATTCTCAAGGTTTCATCCAATCGACGGTGGGCGTGCCACTTTTGGTAATCCTCACGCTTATGGATGAACTCTTCAGACGTCCGTCTCGTCTTCCTGATGTATTGAGCCAACCGGCTGTGTATTTCCTGATCTGTTTTCTTGATTAGCCTTTCTATACTAGTGTTCCTATCCCCAACTGGTTCGAAAAAACTGTTTTTCGAACTCAGTTCATTAAACAGAAAACTATGCCAGTATGCCGGGGTATACGAAAGTAGCTTTGCTAAGTTGTTAACTCTCTTCGAACGCGGTAGCGGAGCCTTTCCAAGCACCACTGACCCTACATCGATTACATAAATTTCGTCGTTCAGCCATAAATAATTAGCTAAATGATCATCAGCTTGATAAGCACCTATTTCATGCATTTTTTCATGAACCTCCGTCAGCTGCTTCAAACTTTCCGTCACAACCTCCGTATGCTCTTCACGGACCAACTCAGCCACTTCACGAGCATTTGAAAGAAATTCATAGATCACTAAAACAGCGCCATCTTCAGCGACTGCTTTGAATAACGGCGTGGGGCCACGAACTCCGTGGCGGTGCAAAAACAAAGCACTCATCCATTCACGACGCACATCGCGCCGCTGTTTACGATGAGGCAGAAAGCATTTAATCAGGACCTCCTGCTCAGCACTAAGCGCATGCCAAACTCTTCGGCGACCTGTTAAACACCGAATCTCTCGCAAGATGCTAAACGCTAGTCTATCTCCTTGTCGATAATCTCCTTGGTAAGGTTCAGACACCACGCAGGAGTATTCTTCGAAAATCTGGTCCATTATATAAACACGACAATAGCCTTATTCGATGTTTCCACACGCACAGAGCAGTACGGAGCTGTACTGCACACGGAGTTTCTCCTGCGCTTAAAAATGATAACTTACGCCAAACCCCAAGCCTTCAATTGTAATGTCCGAACCCATTCTAAATTGCTCATAGCTCAGGCTTATATCTAGTCCGGTGTCGAATAGATAACTCCAACCAATGGTGTTCGTGAAATCAGTGCCATCTTCACTATCAACGACCTGACCACTATCGACTATATCGTAGTCATACAGGGCAATGTTCAATCTCGCAAAGAAAGCATTGCGCTTGGTAATGAAAGACTGCAGTTTCGCACCCATCAAAAACGCAGAGTAATCAAGGCTTGAATCGGTAAAAAAATCAACAATTGAAATCACGCTGCTGCTATCACCACGAACATAGCCAATGCTCAGGGCTAGGTTGTTATTGAGTCTATAACTGTATGCAAGGGTATAGTGGAACGTGTCTATATCGTTTAGTTCGTTAATTACACTTGTATTCTCGATACCCCCAAACAGGCTTACAATAGAGACGTTGTGAGGCGAATCTGCTGCGTTACCGATACCAGAAATAGCCAGTAGTAGCGGTATAACGATGAGTGTATTTCGGTTCATGTGTCTCTACTGTTGTGCAAAATTTGTACTTTGCGGCTAAGACACCTGCACACCTTAAACCACAAATGTCTTAGCGACAAAGGAAATTGGCTCCGTGCGTGTTACTTCTTAAGCCAAAAGAGGATCTTAGCCGCCATGCCATACATCCGTGCAGTATCTGTTAAGTAGTCACCCATAAACAACAGGTGGTTGTGTTCTAACTTTACACATCGCCCGTTTCAACTGTTCGGCTTGTAGCAGGCGGCATCCCAGACGTTATCTTCTTATAAAGTGTCAGCGTCTCCATAGCCATTGTTGAGGATTTGAATTTCTCACTCACCAGATGATACCCATTCTCAGCTAACAAACTAGCCAATTGTGGCTGCGTTAAAACCGCCTCAACATGTGCTGCAGCCTCGTTAGCGCTGGAAACGCTCGCCAGCATACCCGTTTTTTTATGTCTTACGATCTCCGGAATTCCTCCAGCTTTGGTCGCCACAACGGGAAGCTTGTGATAGAACGCCTCAAGAATTGCCGTTCCGAGGCCTTCCTTTTTTGACGTCATCAACAGCAGTGACGCATGCTTGAATACATCACTCACATCATTAACGAATCCAAGGAAGAAGACAGACTCAGAGAGATTTTTCGCAACCACATAATCCTCTATTGATTTCCGCTCGTTTCCGTCACCCACAATAAGAAAGACAGCATCTATTCCTGAGCTTATAACAATTTCTGCAGTATCAACGAAGGTTTTGTAGTCTTTCTCATAAGAAACTGCCGATGTATTTACAACGATATATTTCGACGAAGGCAGGCTATATCGCTCATGGAAGCTCTTCTCATAGCTGATTTGTTTAAATCGAGCAGAATTTATAGAATCATAAATTAACACTAGCCTTTCATCATTGGGCAATGTCTGCTCTAGCACACGCTTTACATCTTTTGAAATGCAAATAATGGCATCAATCTTTTTACTTCGATATTTGCGGCGCGCCAGCCAACGATTTTTTACCGGAAATGATACGCGTCGATGCAACACCATTTTCGCATCACTCCCCATCAGCCCGGCGTATAGCATTGCACTATGTGCATGACTTGTGTGGGCGTGGATAATATCAATGGCATAGCGTTTGCAAAATACCTTGATTCTAAAACCACTAACGAGATCCGCCCCTCCTCTTAATGGCGCATCTTCAAAGTGAATACCTTGTTCATTGCACCAGGAGCACAGCTTTGACCCACTTTTGCCCATGACATAAATATTAACATTTTCTACTCTACTCATTTCTTCAATAAGATAAGCGAGCTGTAGTTCGCCTCCTCGCCATGAGCGCTCAGAATTTATATGTAAAACATTCATGTCATAAATTCATTTCAAACACTACAAATGGCGCACTAACAAGTTTAAATAATCCAGCTCTACGTCCCATCGCTCAACCCGTCTACCCTCGACCTAGCTAACCCAGTTCAGTGTACTGGCCTATGCGCAGCCAACTCACCACCCATTCGCGCAATTGGTCTTATTCTATCTGCCACACAAATACCCTACGTACTTAGGCCTTCACATCCGCACATATCTTCCTAAGCTCCGAGACAATTCTCTGCGCAAACCCTCGCGTGTTTTCATCAAACCACACCCTTCCTCTTGATGCTCTTGTGCGATCCTCCTCACCCAGGCCATCCACCAATGCTTGTAATCTCATCTCCAATTTCTCTGTCGACACCCAATAGTTCATCCCTAAATGTCTGCGGGTCGTACGACCCCATGGAATGAGTATGCCTCTTGTCTCTGTCACGAGTTCATTCATCGGCGCGGCATCTGTGGTTACAACACAAGCGCCACAAGATAACGCCTCTGCAATGTAATGTCCCCAACCCTCAGAAAGTGATGGGCACAAATGCACTTCATGCTCGTTCATTACGCGCCTCACATCCTCTTTACTCAAATAACTCGTAAGCCTGTCCACGTTTTGTGCAGCATATTCGGACTTTTTGTGCTTACTCTGCACCAATGTTAAACGTGGCCACTCAGGGTGACGCCCCCAAACCTGCAACACGGCCTCTGTCCCTTTAAGAGTACTCCTACCGGCAAGATGCAAAAAACTGCCAGGCTTCTTTGTCACAGAGGCATCGCACACATCCTCTGAAGTAAACCCTGTGAAAATAACCTTATTGTGGTGTTCAGAGAATATTTCCTGAGCATGTTTGCTCTTTGCAAAAATCACATCGATTGATTTAAGCAAACGTATATGCCTACGTGGAAACCGCTCCTGATTGGGAATGAGTACGTTAACTTCAGCACTCCCAACCCATCTTGGAAATACACGTTCCATGAAAATATTTACGGTGAATATCTTCTTTTTATTGCCTAACAATGACCGCCAAAAGGGTACACCCTTATAATTACTGACAACCACATTAAAACCAGATTTTTGCAGAATATCTTTCACCAGAGCAACGTCACGATCCAAACCAACGCCATTCGTGCGTGCAACGATATTCACAGTCTCCACATTCATAGCATTTTTCGACATGTATTGGCTGGTCTGCATAACCTGTGAATCAGAACAATATAATCAGGAAAGTGCGCCACTAGCAGACTCAGAAGGAACACTCGGCATCCGCTTTGTTACAACGAATGCTAGACTGATGTCTGACAACCCCACTGAACACCGTCGACCGTTTAGGAGACTGCGGACAAGTCAGGGCGTTGAAAAGTGGCTAACCCAATGACCACGAGATACTCATAATTCCAGGCTTGCGACTAGGCCTGTGACCCCTCGGTTGTTGGTTGGACTCCATTGTTCCCCTCGCCTGCTTGATAGTCTACATAGCATTTCTCTTCGATCAATTTGGACCCTAAACGCAGGTTGATGGCTCGCTTGTGCTCAGCTCTAGCATCGTTTTTAAAATAGACAGACCGAGCAAGTTCAATATATTCATTATCAAACTCACCGCGTAGATCTTTTTTTCGAATATCGTCTTCAATATTCCACAAAGACTCGTTCACCGCCCTGAGCTGTTGGCGTAAATCGTTGATATCAACATTGGACGGTTCAAGAGCTAACCAAGCGCGGTTAAGTTCATCGAGCTCCTGATGCACATTTTTTAATTTATCCGAGTCAGTTATCTTCTGGGATTTTATCTCCAATATCGTTATTTTATCAATCAATTCACCACACGAGATGGGTATCATTATGTGCTCCATCAAG
>CALKXZ010000189.1 GCA_938003775.1 uncultured Granulosicoccus sp.
GCCATGAATGGTACCTGAACTGCCACACATAAGAGCCAGTACGTCGTAATTTCCTTGTGACTTGGGGTCTGCTCGCTTGTTCTATTCGTAAAATAGTTGACCTACGGACACCAATTTATTTCATGACACCCGACAAAAAGGATTTCTGGTTTCTGCCATTGGGCGGTTGCGGGGAAATCGGTATGAACATGAACCTGTATGGACACGATGGACAATGGCTCATGGTGGATTGTGGAGTCACCTTCCGGGATGCCGATGGCGGCACCTCCAGTGGCTACGATGTACAAATGCCCGACCCGGCTTTCATCGTCGATCGGCGCGAACAGCTGCAGGCTCTGTTATTAACCCATGCCCACGAGGACCATATTGGCGCCGTGGCACATCTGTGGCGCCAGCTTCGTTGCCCTATCTATGCAAATGCCTTTACCGCCGAGATGCTTCGCCGCAAGTTATCTGAGCAAGGTTTGGAGAACAAGGCAATCGTGCACCTCATCAATGCTGGCGAGCGCATGCATATGGGTGTATTCGATGTCGAATGGATTCCCAATACGCACTCTATTCCGAGCCCTTGCGGCGTGGTGATACGAACACCAGCAGGAAACGCGTTTCACACAGCAGACTGGAAGCTGGACGCTCAACCCGTGGTTGGGCACGGCTACAAAGAGACGACTTATCGGACGCTGGGAGAGTCGGGTATACAGGCTATGGTGTGTGACTCTACGTGTGCGAACAAGCCAGGTCATTCATTGTCCGAAGGCGCTTTGTATGCCGGTTTGCATCACCACATAGCTGCAGCCACAGGGCGAGTTGTGGTGGCCTGTTTTGGCAGCAATATCGCCAGATTGCACACGTTGTCGAAGGTTGCAGCGGCGACGGACAGACATCTTGGGCTACTCGGTCGCTCACTGATCAATACCGCATCGGCCGCCAGAACCACCGGGCTGTGGCCCGATGTTACTACGTTGGTCCAATCAGACCACTTAGGTTACCTGCCACGTGAATCGCTGTTACTGGTTGCCACCGGTAGTCAGGGTGAACCTCGAACAGCGCTTAACCGATTGAGCCATGATAGTTTCCGTGATCTATCGCTGGATCCAGGCGATACAGTCATTTTTAGCGCTCGTGCCATTCCAGGTAACGAACAAAGCATTCGACGTCTCATCCAGCGTCTGGAGGCACGCGGTATCGTCGTTATCACCCCAGAGAGTTCAGCACTGCCCATACATGCCTCTGGGCACCCAGGCAAAGAAGAGCTGCGAACGCTGTACAGCTGGATCCGACCATCAATCCTGATACCGGTTCACGGCGAGCAGGAACACCTTGATGCCCAGGCTCAATTAGCCAAAGAGGCTGGCATAGCCCGTCAGCTTAACGGCCGTAATGGAGACCTGTTCATGATCGGGCCTTCCGCGGCCATTCTACGTAACGCAGTGACCCCTGGACGTCTCGGCGTAGGAAAAGGAAAACTGGAGCGGATAGCCTGATTCAGATTCTGCCAACCTGTGCTACACAGCAGCCATCGGCAAACCGCGTTAATCAGCTCGCTACAGCGGACACAGGGGCCGCACTGAAGTTGGAATCGGCATGACGCTGCTGCGATTCAACCAACCGGTAACCTATGCTGCGTAACCGCTTCAGTTCCCATCCACTGTGTGCACTGAGGTTGAGTTTTTTTCGCAAACGACACGCAGCCGTATCAATACGCCGAGTGTCCATAGTCGGTGGCAATGACCAGATAGACGTCATCAATTCGCTGTTACCAACAACCCTTTCACGGTTGGAAAACAGGTAATACGCCAGCTCGTACTCCTTGGGGCTCAAGTCGACCAGCTTTCCGGAGCGGCTGACACGCCGTTTTTGCACATCGAAATGGATATCACCCAGGCTAAATGAACGGTCTTGCACCCGATGGTGGTATCGAAGAGCCGCTTCAAGGCGTGCTTGCACTAAACCTAACGGTTCATTGAAATTGAACACATGGTGCGCACCGTTCTCCAATAGAGATACAACAGTCTGCTCTGCGTCGCAATCAGTCAACACCACCACCCGCCTGCCTGGCAGACGCTCTGGCATCAAATGAATCGGGCGTGATCTGTCTAATCTGCGGTGACACAACACGGTCGCGATAAAATGCTCACCGGTCGCACTCTTGTCTGGGCAGTGTTCATGCAGCTTTGACAAATCATTCTGCAACTGCGTTCTGTAGCCCGAAAGCTCAAGCAAATGAGAGATTTGGCTGGAATCATGTTGGCTTTCAGAAACAACCAACACAGAACCACGTTCGTAAACCCGCGAAACCGACGGGTGATCACTGGCGCGTCTTCCCCTACTACTGGGTATCATGCATCTACTCCACAGAGTAATTTTGATGCGCGCGAAGCTATCCCTCTGAATTTTCACTCAGTAAGCCACAGGCACTTGATGAAAGCGTAAAACAACAACACACGAATCCCGTTCAAGCAATACGTGATTCTGTTATCGCCAGACAACACCAGCCGCGTATTCCCTCGGCTCCATGCTTGCATTAGCCGCAAGGCACATTTGTCTGTTGCGCCAAGTATACACATAGCGGTGCAAAAATCAGTGCCTTGTAACTGTGTTTTACACACCAACTGGATCGCTTAATACAATACTGGGTAAAAATACCGTTTATACGTCGTTGCGCTGATTATCTAACTGCATGAAATCCCAACTGTATTTGATAACTAACGTTATTTATTTGGTTATTTATTCCCACCCTATAGGGGTCACTGAGCCAGAAAATAGGCAGTGCCTATAGAGTAAAAAATCTCTGGACCAACAAGACAATTAAATTTGGAGCTGTATTTAAAAACAGCATTCACGAGTTACCGTGACTACGCGCGATCCCAGCCTGGACGATTCATGAAACGCCACATGCTTTCATCAAACCCCTTTTTCTGTCATGAATTCTGTGCGGGTCCGCGCGGGCACAGAGCGGAATACGGGCAGTATTTCTAACAGAGTAGGATTTACTACAGAAAAGGGGGCGCGGAAGAATTTGGTGGCTTGCATGAACAGCCAAGGCATTAATGCGGTCTTTGTTGGGCGTTAAATTAATACCTCTTCCTGGAGTTCCATCCTATTGCTCTTTCGTACGCTTTAGCAGCATCCGTACGGCACTGTGCACAACGCTTGTACCGTAATAGCGCAGACTGTTACGGCGCATTGTCCGTGAATGTCACCGGAACTGGCCGCGCACCTGGTCTGTACAAGTTCACAGAGCCTTGCATCAGTGAGTAATGGTCAGTTTCCAAGCCAGCGCTAAGGCTAACAGTGCTGGCAGGTCAGATTTCGGTGTCAATTCTCTCTGAGGCCAGTAACCATTGCGTTGCAATGGTCAAGGCTATATCAAGAACTATTTGTGCTAACGCTAGTCTGCCACTGTCACCACTAACGTTTCTTCTGAAGTCACCCCATCTTCGGGGTCTTCAATGGTAAAAACAAACGGCCATTCGCCAGAGTCTACCGGCGAGGTGACCCAGATAAATGTTCGGCTGCCATCACCGTTGTCTTCAAAACTCACGCCCTCAAACAGAGGAGACACCCGCAAGTTAGGTACCCTACCACTGGGCGTGCTACCTGCCACACGAAATGCGATGCGCTCTCCCGCCGCAACAGAGGTGCCAGTAGGTAGGATCAATGACGGTTTAGCAGTCACACTATCTGTGGGTTGTCCGTCTGGAAAATAATCCAAAAACAATGTGTGAGTGACTACGGAATTTGGGTCACTCGCTAAGGCTGCAATGAATTCAGTTTCGAATGATACGCCCAAGCCACCGACCGTTATCGTATCGGGTGCTTGCCAGTTATACGTCCTAGTGCCGTCTCCATTGTCATCCAACGTATCATTCCCACGAAATTCTTCGTTTAACCAAAGCGATGGCACTTCACCCGAACTATGGACCGCTTGAATTTTTAGTGATACCAACTGGCCAGGCTCTATAGGGTAATTTTCGGGCGCGATTATCCTTAAGTCTGGGCCAGTGTTCAATGCGGGTAAAACACTAATCTCAACATTCAACGTTGATTGCACTGCAAGGTCGTTAGAGTTTCTTGCCAGAAAACTCACGTTGTGTTGACCTATGTCCTCGGGGCCTGTACGCCACCTAAATGTCCGTGTTCCATCTCCGTTGTCTGAGAAGTTGAAGTTAAAATCAAAAAAATCTGTCGATATCCACGGTGGTTCGTTGCCTGGTTGTGAGGCTGCAACGCGGAACCGAACTGATTGCCCAGCATCAACTTGTTGTACGGGTATGGGTTCGAATACAGGTGGGTCAATTGTGTCTGACGCAGTAGACGCGTGTGCAGTGATGCCACTGACGACCAACATCATGAGTAGTAGCAAATAGGCGCATCTGTTAGTGAATATTGAATTCATAAGCAGGATACCGAAGCCGAGTTATAACTCTACTATAACCAAATCAGGCTTTCGTGTTCACGTGGGAATTTGAGATTTGACCGACGTGTTTGACATCTTCACTAGTGATTGATGTATCCCATGTCGCCACTATTAGCCGCAACTTTTTCGTATATTGTGTAGGTTTGGTGGAGCAAATTGCTCCTTTAACTGAGTTTTTAACTGGGTTGTTAATGCGCATCACATCTGGTCACACTTCCACCGCCTGTTCGATAGTTGAACAGCGGCGCTTACACGCTCAGCAGATTTCATACAAGCGGTAATGCCTCTTGTATAAGGATAATGAATGCTTCTCAGTGCAGAATTCGAACATAATCTTCCTACCGGAGAGCGCCATTGAGAATGGTGCTATTCGCTATAATTCCAGACTGCAGCATCAGTATAGGAAAAAGACGATCTGACGAGCTGGCAAAATTCAGGCACTTGGTCGGCACCGTATACCTGGTAGGCGCGAAATAGTGCCGACAGTGGCGCCCTTTCCACGCGGTGTCGAATCGATCTGGAAAGAAACGGTGTTGAGTTCTCTGGCCTATTCTGCCAAAGTCAAGCTGTTTGCCACTGGCCGAAGATGATTACTGCCCAAGATGTTTGTTAGTGCAGTAATGGGCTCGACTTAGTACACTTACGCGGTCGTACATTTTAGATTTCTACTTAACGTTTCAACAACTGTTTTAGGAGAATCACATGAATCTCGGTTCCAAACTCGTGGCGGAATTTATCGGCACGTTCTGGCTAGTATTAGGAGGCTGCGGCGCAGCAGCGTTCGCAGCCGTATTAACGACCAGCGTTGATGGTGGGGGCGCATTCAATATCGGGTTGGGTTATTTGGGCGTCTCACTGGCGTTTGGTTTAACCGTCATTACAATGGCCTATGCCATTGGTCATATATCGGGTTGCCATCTCAATCCGGCTGTATCCATCGGATTGTTTGCAGGTGGTCGCTTCCCTAAGGAATATCTTGCGCCGTACATCATTGCCCAGGTATTAGGTGCCATACTCGCAGGCTTTCTATTGTTTGTGATTCTCCAAGGAAACCCAGCATGGGAGGGCGGCGCGATAGCCGCGAACGGGTACGGGGAATCAGGCTCCCCTCACGGCTATGATTTCCTCGCTTGTTTGCTGATCGAAATCGTACTCACGTTCATGTTTTTAATTGTCATCTTAGGTGCAACAGACAAACGAGCACCAGCAGGCTTTGCACCCATTGCCATCGGACTGTGCTTAACACTTATCCACCTGATCAGCATTCCAATTACAAATACCTCTGTCAATCCTGCTCGAAGTACGGGTGTCGCCCTATTTTCAGGCGGAACACCCATACTACAACTATGGATGTTCTGGGTAGCACCTATAGCCGGAGCTATTGCCGCTGGTGTGGTCTACCAAATGTT
This sequence comes from uncultured Granulosicoccus sp., assembly GCA_938003775.1. Classification (GTDB taxonomy): domain Bacteria; phylum Pseudomonadota; class Gammaproteobacteria; order Granulosicoccales; family Granulosicoccaceae; genus Granulosicoccus. Next base: position 5,830 of record CALKXZ010000189.1, read on the forward strand.
TTTCGATGAGGACGAAGACAAAGACGCCGCTACCGCAGCGAGTTAGTAAAAACACGATGCAAGACGAGCCTCTCTCGCGGCATGGTTGGGAGAGGCTCCTTCAATTTTGGCAGCTCAAAGTTGTTACCCGTTATAAGGCAAAGGCAGCGCACGGGACATTAAACACATCAAACCCTGCGCCACCATCGAACAACGCACCCTCGCAATTAAAAAATAGGTTTCTTGCAGACCACTAATAGGCGTGTTGAATCAACCATCAACCTTCGATTGAATTCTCTCGAGTTTATCGTTGATATTGTTAATGGCACTTCCTATCGGACCCGTCGATGTTTGCCCAGAGAAGTCTTTTTTCCTCAGGTTTGGCCTAATTTTCTCAGCTGGGATTTTTTCACTGACATTAGACAGCTTCTCAGCCACCCGACCAACAATTGAATCAGAGCCTGTAATGGACGTTCCAATCTCCGATAACGTGCGTCCACCTGCCGATGTCGTGGCATTATTACTTGTCGAAACAGCTGTCTTTTGTTCAATCGTTGTACCTAAGTGCGCCGTTTTTTCTTTAACTCGGGTTGCCATGCGACTGATAGAGCCGCTTGACTGATTGATCGAGTATCTGCCCTCTGGTTCGGCTGAACGACTCAATCGCGAATAGGCTGGAACCAACCCCTCGTCTGCAGCCACGATCTGATCATCTTGATGAGCTTCAACCCAGCGCCTTTCGTTTAATGCATTAAGAAACAACCAGGCTGCAAGCGCGAGCAAGCATAGTGTTGCTATCCAAATCATTGAAATCCCCTCAGTTTATCCACGCAAATTCGAGACTAATGATACCGATTTTTTCTGTCAATCCTCAATATTCGAAGAATAAGCCGGGTAACTGACTGATTTTGGTATAGCACGGAGCGTGCGTGGCCATAAACGCTGGCAGTTCCGAGGCGATTTTTTTCTAGCAACAAGCTGTGTAACAATTGTTTACCAGAAGCTTTCTCAATTGCAATTACACGTGGATTAACCAAGCGCTGTCTCGCAATTGATCAGCTCAAGCGATGGTGGCTAAACCTCCACCAATACTGAGCATGACAGCGCCAAACGTAACACCGACAGTGAGGCACGTACTGCAAGCGCCGGGCTCACCATTTTTTGAGAATTAGTCACAGACTACTGCACCGCACCTGATGCACCTCGGCTACTTACAAGTGCGAGTCAACTTGACTCTTTCATCCCAGCTCGTACGCCACACAGCAATGACAGTCAGCCTATTATTTAGACTGAACACCGTTCATACAGCGATAGGCCCAAAAGCGAATGTAGGCCCACGAAAACCGGTAACGTGATGCGGAGCAATCAACCCAATAGCGAACGTAAAGTGTGTTTCTAATCGACTAGTCCCTACCGTTGATTTTTTAAAAAACGCTTTTGGGATGATTTTGTCGACACCAATTCAGAAATTTATGGCCGAAGCGATTGTACTTTTAATAAATAAGTTGCCAGAATTTCGCTCGGTGTTACGCGCGAATCATCAGAAGAGATAGTGTTCTCCTGGGCAGTGTCGTCATTCTGTATCTGACTATATCGAATGCTGTAGTCAATACTTGTGGGACGTTTAGCAGCAGAGGACCCGTCAAGACTCTCCGTGTTATCTCCTAGAAAATGCGCATCGCCATTAAATTCAACAATGTCGAAATTGTTTAAATTCCCATCGGTTCCCAAACACTCATTGACACCCTGAGCCTCACCAACACCCCAGTTTGATCGACCACAAAAATTATCTGCATTGATGTAATTGGCAAATTCTGCACTGACTGGCTGAAATAGTAAGGAACTCCCTAAGGCATCGAGTTCAGTAACGGCGGAACCTGCACTGGTATAAAGTGTATTCCCCAGTGAGAAGTTTCCAGACAAGCTGACCCTAGCGAAAGGTAATGTGCAGTTAGAGCTTCCGAATAGGGTAGTGGAAACCATAAAGTCATTGCCTGTGTATTTTGCGTCTCCACCAAAGCTGGTGCCGTCTGTATCTGCGTAACAACTGGCAGTCCAAAGCCCCTGAAGCATCTCAACAGTCACTCTCTCGGTGGAGTTGTTTGACATGCCAGAGGTCAGCACTGCACTGGCTGAGGCTTGTGCCGCGGCCGGTGCACCTTGAGTCGAACCGTTACCCTCATCTGCCCCACCGCCGCAGGCCGTTAATGCAGCTATAGATCCGAAAAGACACCATCTAACGACTGTATTTTTCACCGTTTTCAACCTCCGTCTCAATATTCGTGAAGTGGCGCCTCAATCAATTTGAAAGCGCGTGTGCATTCTCCTCCCAGGTAACGACCAGTTTCCCGAATGCTAAAGCCCAGTCTTTTGCGGTGACATATGCTTTATCGACTCTATGCTGATAGCATTTTTTAAGGTGACGTTACTAATGATTGCCTCGGAAATTCTCGTATCTCCGAGATTTGCATGCTGAAGATCCGCGAATATTTCCATCGTCTGGTTCTCTCTCCATATATTCCAGGATTTAATTTCCTATTTGAGTTACTTCAGATATGTATTGATTGCAATAACAGTAAGTGATCTTCGATATTAACTGGACGGTCTCGTCATCAGGGTATTCGTGTTTCTGAACGGATCATAATTAGAAATGATTAACCTGGGGTCTGATACCACTGTAAAATGGCGTAAAAATTTTTACACATTACCACACACGATTCTTCTTAAAATTCTCCGCCTGTTCGAAAATCTCCTTGTAAACCTCGTCTCTATCAACAGGGGGATATCCATGCTCGCCAAGCAACAGAATCAAATCCACTTTCAATTCGGCCTTAATATCCTCGCGCTGACTCCAGTCTGTATATCGGGCCTTGTCATCCACTAAGGCTTTCACTGCCCTGGCTAAGGTAATGAGCTTGTCGTCAGGATACTGGAAATCGTACTTACCAGCCAATGATCTTAGGATGTCATAGAAGGCTTTTTCTTCGATATCAATACCCAAGTCATCATGAGAGCTGCGTTCATCGCGCATTTGCATAATCATGTCGACCATTTGGTCACTGAAGTCGTCAAGCACGTCAGATACGAGCACACTGTCCTCATCTCGCTCATTGTACTTTTCCACCAACGCTTGAAATTTACGTGAAAAATCAACACCTTTGGCTTTGTTGATCTTCCTGAAATCCTCAATCGCCTTAGCAAGCAATTGCTGCAACAGCTTGATCTTGGTATTGGGCAGCTTGATCTTGTCGATCTTTTCCAGATAGTCGTCATCGAAGAGATCAATCTCACTGGCCTCATCATCACCCAGTCGAAAGATCTCTTCGACTCCATCGCTTTTCAACGCTTCGGATATCATCTCACGCACACGGGCATTCATCTGTGCTGTGTCAGGGGAATCGCCCCGAGTCAGTTTGAATACGATTGATCGCACGGCAAGATAGAAGTGGATACTATCTCGCTCGCCTTGCTCTAACCCATTACTACCAGCGCAAATGTCATAGGCAGCCTTTAACCGCTTCACCAAAGCCATGAACCGTTTTTCACTATTCTGAGTGATCTGGACAAATTCTGCGGCGCTTTTCAGGCAGGCTAACTGCGCCAATGCTTCACCGGTGTAGTAAGGCTGAGCGTCAAACTTGTGAAAAAAAGTCTTGAGCAAAGCGAGATGGTCCTTGACCGTGACAATGGACTGCTGCACGTCCTCAAACTTTTCCTGATCACCTTTGGAATACTGGGCCAGAGCCAGATTCATCTGACGCTTGATGCCGATGTAATCCACCACTAGACCATTCTCTTTACCCTCAAACTTGCGATTGACACGGGAGATTGTCTGAATAAGACTATGCTTCTGTAGAGGCTTGTCAATGTAGATGGTGTCCAAAAACGGCACATCGAAACCGGTCAGCCACATGTCCACGACAATGGCAATCTTGAAGTTGGACATGCCATTCTTGAACTGTGCATCCAGTTTCTTGCGATCATCTTTAGTACCTAGCAAGTCATACAGCGCTTTTTCGTCATCTTTACCACGGGTCATTACCAGATTGACTTTGGCAATGGGCATTAGCTGCTTTCGTTCGGTTTCGGTCAGTTCAACACCGTCATCGCTCTCACGAATCTCTGCCCATTGCGGGCGCAGTGCGATAATCTGCTGGTAGAAATCCCAAGCCACTTCTCGACGGTTACAGACGAACATGGCCTTGCCCTTCTGAGTGGCACCTTCCGCCACTCGGGTTTCATAATGCTCGACAAAGTCGGTCGCCAATGCGGCCAATCGGTCTGCATCACCAAGAATGGCATCCATGCGCGTGGTGATCCGTTTGCTTTCCTCCACCTGGTATTCGCTGGCACCTTCGGCAATGGCATCTGAATAGTATTGCTCTATTTCCTGCAGCTTCGAATTGTCCAGAACTACCTTTGCGGCTCGCCCTTCATACACAATACGGACGGTAATCTCATCTTTTACAGATTCCGTCATGGTGTAGGCATCTACCACCTTGCCAAAGACATCCAGCGTGGCATCCACCGGTGTTCCGGTAAACCCGACATAGGTGGCATTCGGCAATGAATCATGCAGGTACTTGGCAAACCCAAAGGTGCGTTTTACACCTTGCTCAGTGACCGTGACCTTCTGATCCAGATTTGTCTGGCTGCGATGCGCCTCATCGGAGATACAGATGACATTGGTGCGCTCAGTGAGGAGTTGCGTATCTTCAGTGAACTTGTGAATGGTGGTCAGGAACACGCCACCGCTCTGCCTGCCCTGCACCCGTTGCCTTAGCTCCGCGCGGCTCTCCACACTGATGATGGTGTCGTCGCCGATATAGGACTTGGCCTTGACGAACATCTCCGAGAGCTGATCATCCAGATCGGTGCGGTCTGTAATCAGAATGATGGTGGGGCTGGACAGCTCCACGCTTCGCATCAACAAACGCGACAGGAACAGCATGGTGTAGCTCTTGCCACAGCCCGTTGCACCAAAATAGGTTCCACCCTTACCATCACCTTCCGGTTTTCTGTGCAGCAGAATGTTTTCGTACAGCTTTCTGGCCGCATAAAATTGGGGGTAACGCGGCACAATCTTGACCTCTTTTTTCGAGGCGTCCGGGAAGTATACAAAGTGACGGATGACCTGCAACAAGCGATATGGATCAAACAGGCCCTGTATCATTGTGTGCAGTGAGCTGATACCTTCTTCGGCAACGACCTCTTCACCAGTAACCTTGCGCCACGCATAGAAAAACTCGTAGTTGGCAAACAATGCCCCTACTTTGTTGTTTACTCCATCACTGATTACGCACATGGCGTTGTACTTCATCAGCTCCGGAATGTCTCGGCAGTAACGCTTGGTCAGTTGTTCATACGCTTTGTAAATTGTTGCTTCTTCTCGAATAGCACTCTTGAACTCGAACACGACGAGAGGAAGGCCATTAACGTAAAGAATGGCATCTGGGATACGCACCTCTGTACCGACAATCTCCATCTGATTGACCAGCTTGAAGACGTTGTTAGTATCGTCGTCGTAGTCCAGCAAACTCAGGTGCAGGTCCTTGTGAGAGTGATCCTCTCGCTTGAGTGGGTAACCGTCTGACACCCATTTCATGATGGCCCGGTTGCTGTCATACAG
>CALKXZ010000190.1 GCA_938003775.1 uncultured Granulosicoccus sp.
CTCAATACACCGGAACTATCGTAGGCGGTCAATGCAGCGGCCGCTCTTATGGGCTTGTTGGGCACGCTGGTGTGCGCACCATCATCTGTGCTTGATTTTTCTCGGGAAGTTGGTGGCTTGGCTGCTTCACGATACACAATATCGTGCTCTTCAATAAGCTTGGTATCAGACTCATCACGCAATGTGTGCTCAACGGTAACAAAACACAGCTCACCACTTTTCCCAGCTTTGCGCTGTACACGAGTAATCTGTGTTGAGCGGGTTATCAGTGAACCCACGCGCAAAGGTGATTGGAATGTCAATCGCCCCCCGGCCCACATTCTTCTGGGTAGCGCCACCGGTGGTAGAAATTTCCCCAACCTGGCGTGTCCGTCTTCGCCCACGTTATTCAACACCACAGGTTGATGAAAAAACAACCAGTGCCACAGTGGAGGTAACGGGTCGCCTTGTTCAAGACGGCCCTTATAGTCAACTAATGCCGCCATTTGCTGGCAAATCTCTGGACGAATCAGGTCGGTGATTTGTTCATTGTTACCCACCCAACGTTGCAGGATATTCTCGTCCAGCGTCGGTTCTGATTCACCATTCACCCGTTCACCCGTTCACGCATTCATCTGTTTGCCTCTTACCTCTTACCTCTTGCTTCTTGCAGTTCAATGTTCATTGTTCATTGTTCACTGTTCACTGTTCACTGTTCACTGTTCACTGTTCACTGTTCACTGTTCACTGTTCATTGTTCACCGTTCATCGCTCACCGTCTGCCGTCTGCCGTCAGTACTCACTACTCACCATCCAACTGCAGTCCATACTCATCCCCCGCCCGCTGTAACCACCGCCATAAATAATCGGCAAAACTACGTCTAACAATAATCTCAACGCTATCGGGCGCCAGCGCGCGAAGCGTAACTTGAGCTTTGGCCATCATCGTATTGACAACCTTACCAACTGGGAAATGATCAGTACTGACATCATAGCCCGTGCTTTTCATCATAACCTTACGCGCACTTTCCCCGGACAATGTCAGCAGACTATACCCACCTGATACATTGACGATGGCAATTGACCCCGGTAGTACCTTGCGTAGCATATTCTCTGTTTCGTAGCAGATATCAAGCGGACAACTCAGCAACCACTCATCTGGTGACATCCAGCGAATACAATAAGTGGCATCTGATGACTCTGCAGATTGCAGCGCAGGCGGCAAAGAGACTGAAAGCGCTTCTTTAAACGATGCATTCAACGCAGCAGCCTCCCCCTTGGCTCGAATAACCAGTAACCCTGTAACCGATGCTTCATGCAGCTTAACGGTACTGACCGTGCCACTCCTAGACTGCGCAGATGCATTAGCAGAAGCTTTATAAGGCGCCAGTGGTGTCTGCATCCACTTTTCATCTGAAGACTGAGCATCACGCGCATACTGATCCATGACGACAACGCTGGATGGTTGTTGATCACTCATATCTTCTGCCTGCTTGAATCTGGATCGAGAAAAACGGTTGAGCAAATTTCTGCTTCAATGATCTGGCCACCCACTAACGGAAAATAAACCATCTCACCCATTCGTTGCAGACCGTCCTTGATCACACCCATCGCAATACGCCGCTGCAGAAACGCGCTGTAGTAGCTGGATGTGACGTGGCCCACCATACTCATGGGTATACTCTGCGCCGGGTTACGTACAGCCTGTGCACCTTCGGGCAAATTGGCCAAGGGGTCGGTTGTCATCAATCCAACCAGTTGCTTGCGATCGGTTCGCAGGCAATCGGCACGCGCCATACCACGTTTGCCCAGATAACTGAACGGCTTGTTGTTAGCCACAGCCCAACCATGGTTGATATCTATCGGAGTCATTGAGCCATCAGTATCCTGCCCCACAATAATGAAGCCTTTTTCAGCGCGCAGCACGTGCATGGTCTCGGTACCATAGGGTGTCAAATTGAATGGCCTGCCAGCATCGAACAACGCATCCCACACACGCTGTGCGTAGTGTGCAGGTACATTTATTTCATAGGATAAGTCACCGGTAAACGAGATACGAAAGATACGGGCAGGCACACCAACAACCGTTGCTTCGCGCCATTCCATAAAGCCAAATGCCTCGGGTGATAGCTCCAGATCCGTCACAAGCGACAGAAGCTTTCGACTATCGGGACCGGCTATGGACAGGGTTGCCCAGTGATCAGTCACACTGTTGAAATACACATCCAGTTCCGGCCAGTCAGTCTGATGATAAATTTCAAGTGAGGCCAACACTGCAGCCGCACCACCGGTGGTGGTGGTCATCAGGAAGTGGTTGTCCGCCAAACACGCGCTGACGCCATCGTCCTTGACCATGCCATCATCACCACACATCAATCCGTACCGACACTTACCCGGTGCCAGTTTGGCCCAGGCGTTGGTATACACGCGCCCCAAAAATTCCCGTGCATCGCTGCCCTGTATATCGATCTTACCCAGCGTGGATGCATCCAAAATACCCACACCATTGCGCACCGCCAACTGTTCGCGAGCGATGGCCTGCTCCATGGTTTCTGTCCCTTCGGGATAATAATAAGGACGCTTCCATTGACCGACGTTTTCAAACTGGGCGCCACGTTGAACATGCCACTCATGCATTGGGGTAAAACGTTGCGGGTCAAATAACACATCAGTATGCGCACCTGCTACAGCGCCAAAACTCACGGGTGTGTAGTTAGGTCTGAATACCGTAGTGCCGGTTTGCGCAATACTCTGGTTCAACGCCTTGGCAACAATAGCCATCCCATTAACGTTGCCGGTCTTACCCTGATCGGTACCAAACCCCAACGCTGTGTAGCGTTTGACATGTTCAATGGACTCAAACCCTTCACGCGTACTCATCTCAATACCGGCAGCAGTTACATCGTTCTGCATATCTACAAATTGCTGGGGTGCACGACTGCATGGCTGACTATGCGGCACTAGATACACGGGCATGGCCGCACACACCACATCGTTGTCTGAGGCCACCGAGGGCGAGGTTATGAATGAATCAGCCGGTGAATCAGCGAGCAAGCTCCCCGCAGCCTCAACAGCATCACGACCCGACTTAACACCATCGCGTAAAGCGTCACTTAAGTTATTCACACCCGTAACAGCACCTGCCGAAAAGCGTTGCTCGGTGGTGCTACCCGGTACAAATCCTAAACACGCCTCTGACCAGACAGGACGACTGCCTGTATGACAAGACAAATGCACAGTGGGACTCCAGCCACCACTGGTAGCGATAGTGTCGCAGGGTAATAGCTGCGTATCACCCGTGATAAAGGTAGCACCGGTATTGATTGGGGCCACCACAGCACCCATCACGCGCCGACGTCCCTTGGCCTCAATGATGGCCGAGCCTGTAATGACCTGAATGCCGCGTTGCAATGCCTTCTCAGTCACTGCACCATCTGGTGCTTTACGCGTATCCACTATGGCGACGACTGAACGCCCCGCATCACACCAGTCCAACGCACATTGGTATCCGCTATCGTTACTGGTCATAACCACCAGAGACCGACCCGGCACAACGGCATAGCGATGGATGTAGTGCGAGATACTGGATGCCACCATGCACCCGGGCAAATCATTGTTAGCGAACACCAGTGGCCGTTCATGCGCACCGGTTGCCAGAATCACGCTGCCGGCGCGTACCTTGTGCAGCCGATGACGCGT
>CALKXZ010000191.1 GCA_938003775.1 uncultured Granulosicoccus sp.
TAACAGGCTGTTGAGAATTGGCTTTCGATGATACCGGAACCCGATATTTCTAGGATTCTGAGTACCAAGTCTGTTCGATATTCAATGGCAAACATTTTTTCGTCACATCGCTGTCTCATCGGTTTGCGATTTATACGTCTCTTGAGTAACTCGTTATAGCTTCTGTGGCATCAATTTAGGGGACAGTCTTTCTTGTGGTTGATTGATTCACAAGTAGGCTTTCAGTCGAACAAGATTGAATGCCGTTGCATTCATGACAAAAATCGCTTCTGCTTTGGCAAGTCCCCCGTGGGCCAGTTTTCGTAAGCTGCCAACATCCTTCATCCAGCCAAACGGCTCTTCAACTCTTTTGCGCTTTCGTTGGCTCACCGCGTAACCCTCTGTTGATGTGGTTCTGCCATCAACAGCACCGCGACTGACCTTAGCGGCCACGTGAGGCGTGATTTGCTTCTCTCGACACCCTTCTACAAAGCGTTTTGTGTCGTAACCCTTATCCGCACCAATGGTTTGACCCGGACGTATACTGAGTTGATCGATCATCTCCAGAGCAGCATCCCACTCTTTGCTGGTGCCGGCTTCGCTCACCGTGGCCTGGACGATAAATCCGTTTCGGTTCTCAGTAATGATGTGGCCCATCATGCACAGGCGTGATTGAGAACCCTTGCTTTTCTTGAATAGCCGAGCATCTGGATCGGTTGTCGATTCGTGGGTTTTATTGGATCGTCGTTTTTGCTTGAAATCAACATCGGCGTTCCTGCCACCACCAGTGCCACCTTTGCCGTCATCCTTATTATCGCGAAACTCGGGTTTTGGTACAAACGATTTCATAGAGGCGCTGGCATCAATCAAGGTGCCATCGACCGAGAAGTGATCACGTGATAGCAGATGCTTGGCGTAAGCTTGCTTGCGGATCTGTTCAAACAGCTTGTGGGCGATCTCTGCATTCAAAAGCCGGTCTCTATTCTTGGCGAATGTAGAGTGATTCCAGATAGGCTCGTCAATCGCCATGCCTACAAACCAGCGAAACAACAGGTCGTAGTCAATGCGTTCAACCAACTGGCGCTCTGAGCGAATGGAATACAAAATCTGCAGTAATTGCGCCCTGAGTAGCTTCTCGGGCGCTATAGAGGCCCTGCCAGAGTCTGCATACAACTCGTCAAAATCAGCACCAAGCGCCTTGAGTGCCTTGTCCACTACCCGTCGAATCTTACGAATCGGATGTGACTGCGGAACACGGGATTCAAGGTCAATGTAGCTGAACATCGCTCCTTGGGGATTGGTATCACCACGCATCGCTTTTTATCAGATGTTGGGTTGTACTGCTATTATCGCATCAACTGTTGAATTTCAACAGCCTGCTAAGTACATGATGATCGAAACCAACTACGAGAATTGATCAAACCTTAACCAAGTCTGAATTTCACCTTATCACTAATCCATTCTATGTGCTTTTTTTTTTCCAACACGCCGCCGCACATCTGTTCTGATAGTTATTGCCTGTCGGTCAATACGCTAAACCACAACCAATGCTTGCACCACAACCTCACCACTATGGTAGCGTGCCTTAGCGCTGACACTAGTGCCAGGTTGTTCTGCACTTATAACAAATTTATCAGTATACAGAGCCGGACGTATGGTTTCGCACTCGACTGAGTGACGCAATTGGCCATTGCGACGCTACGCAAAGTCTGGCATGAGAGCGTCTGTCAGTGCGTAGAACTTCTGAACCTGCATTTCTATGTCCTGTATATAGACGGTGTGTATTCTCACTAGGCATTAGGGATCGGGGATTCCATCATTACCAATATAGATGGAACGGTGAATAGTCAGCAGTTTGTTATCGATTGTACGTTCTGTACGCGCACTTATCACGATTCCAATGCTGGTATGACTTCTGGTTTAATCCAATGAACGTGGAGCCCAGATTGCAATGAACTTTAACCTGAAATAATGCGCCGTTCAAAGTGCAGTGATGTCAGATAGGGGGCTGTGTCTGCAGGTCGTTCAGTGAGTGCTGGCGCTTTTTGCACAGCTTTCTTTAACTATGTCGACAACGCAATCGCCTCTGCTATGGCATCAGGCTTTTGAGCAGGTGCCATAATGTGCACGCCCGCAAGGCCCGGTATTTCACGGTACTGTTGAATCAGTTCTGCACAGATTTTTCTGCCTTCAAGCTTTGCATCTTTCGCTTGCTCTAATCGCTCGATGGTGCTCTGTGGAATCGTGACTCCGTACAGATTTTCATTCATCCACCGAGCGGATTTGGCTGACAAAATAGGCCCTATGCCCAGCAGGATGCCCAAGCTTTCGGTAATACCCTCGTCACTTAACCGGGCTATGTAGCGCCGGGCAACCTCTGGTTCAAAACAAAACTGTGTCTGAGCAAACACTGCACCAGCCTCTATTTTTGCCTGTAAACCTGTTGGTTTCCAATCAGCTGGTGGGTCGATTGGCATATCGGCGGCACCGACGAAAAAGGGCGGTCGCTCAGAGATTGTTTTACCCGAGGGCATTTTGCCCGCTACGCGCAGTGACGTGGCAATGCGCATAAGCTCTCGGCTGTCAAGATCAAATACAGGTTTGGCGTCAGGCTGGTCGCCTTTGGCTGGGTCGTCTCCCATTAACACCAACAGGTTATAACACCCTTGAGCTGCAGCACCCAGCAGTTCAGCCGTGAGGGCTATACGGTTTCGATCACGACAAGTGATTTGCAGCACCGGTTCAAAGTCTGCCGCTGCCAGTATGGCCGATGCCGCAAAGCTGCTCATGGTTGTAGAGGCACCAGCGCCGTCAGTAACATTAACAGCATCAACAACCCCGCGTATCAGCTCTGCCTCTTGTAGCAGTTGAGCCTTACTAGCGGCGAGCGGGGGAACAATCTCTGCGGTGATGGCAAATTCACCTTGTTCGATTTTTGTGCTAAGTAATGTCATGGGGGATTACACTGAATTCTTAGTCAACATCATACAACTTGATACTGTAGCCTTGGTGTAAATTCCAGTATGTCGACAAGCCACAAGGACTACGGGGATTGAGAATCACTGAAAACGTCATCCGTGTGCGACAGGGTACCGCAGGACAATAGACGGAACAGGTGGAGTTAAGGATTCGCCAGCGAATGGGTTGCCGGGTTTATACGCTGGTGTCTTCAGCATGATATTCGGTTCACAGTCCACATTAGAGTTAATACAAACCGATCAATAAGAACACCCGTGATCAACAACGACTTTTCAAATATCCTGTCTCAGCGCAGATCAATACGCGAGTACAGCGATAAACCCATTTCACTCAATAGTCTGAATCGATTAATCTGGGCCGCTCAGGGCAAGCGCGAAGATGCGGGCCTTCGAACAGTACCTTCTGCGCACGGATTACATCCACTTCGCTTATTTGTTATGGCCGCCAATGTTGATGGACTGAACAGCGGATTGTATGCAGTCGATACATCGAACGCTGACCTTGAATTAATTCAACCAATCGATCTTCGAGCGGATCTTCAGAATGCTGCCATTGATGATCAGCCATGGATAGGCAATGCCGCAGCGGTTCTGTCTGTCTGTGCTGACTTTGTCACACCGTGTAGGGATTTTGCAGACCAACCGCCATTCGGGCAACGAGGATCTCGTTACGTTTACATAGAAGCAGGTGCAGCCGCGCAAAACGTTCAGCTCCAGGCAGCAGCGGAAGGTATTGCTAGCGTGCTGGTCGCAGGATTCAATGACGAGATGACAGCAGCGGTACTCGGACTGGAGACGCCTGTTGCACCAGTGTTGCATCTATGCTTGGGCTCACCACTGTCCAACGATTGAAAAGTAATGCGCTAACAGTAAAATCAATGGATCACGCTAACATGTGTTTGAACGTCTGAACTCAGACATAAACCGATCAAGTTCAGCGCACGCGTCACATTATCCAGTCTACACATGTAGAGTTATGGGCACGCGTCACACAATCCAGTCTACTCGTGTAGAGTCATGGGCACGCGTCACATAATTCAGTCTACACGTGTAGAGTCATGGGCACGCATCACTCAATACAGTCTACACGTGTAGAGTTATGGGCACGCGTCACTCAATACAGTCTACACGTGTATAGCTAGTCCAAATTTACAGGGACACAATAGAAGCACTTAAAAAGGATCTGTACGAATTCTCGCCAGTACGACCGGTTGATCATTGTCGACAGTGACAATTAACATATCTCCAGAGTCGGTATATTGGCCGGTCAAGGACCGGATGTTGACTTGATGAGACACCAATATTTTAATCTCGCCAGAATCGCGACGCCATTTCAGTAAAGACTTATTGAGCGTTTGTGTTTGTGTCTGCTCTCGATTTCTGTTTTGAAAAAAAGAATTTAACATCAATGCAGGCTCTGGTTCTCCCAGGTTCAACAACCGGGCGGTTTCCATGCAGCGGCACCACTGGCTAGACAAAACGGTCGCATCGGTAATTCCATTAGCGCGAAGTGTATCGCCCATAGCCACGGCTTGCGCGCGTCCCGCATCGGATAGATTACGTTGAGTGGCGCATTCTTGTACGTCAAATTCTGGCGGGTCACCAATACCTGGTGCGAGTGCATG
>CALKXZ010000192.1 GCA_938003775.1 uncultured Granulosicoccus sp.
GTGTCAGGATCGACATCATAGTTTGCTGACAACGGATCGGCAGCCAATGCCAGGCTACTAAGTAACAGTGAAATTATGAAGAGTGATGGCTGCATCATGGACCGTATTATGCGCCGTGTAGGCTGTGGACACTGTGGTACCAAAGTGCAACAACGGCGCTGTATAGGGTCTGGCCCTGCAGCGAAACTGAGGTGTACACTTTTGTGTCAGTGCTAATTGAAGAGGTTCAACCCATGCGATTTGATGTTGGCCGTCGCCTGAACAGAACACTGGTGGCATTAATTTCCGGTGTTTTCAATCTTATTCTCTCTTTGTAATGTGAACAGTGCTGTGCCTGTTGTCAAGGTCGGCGTGCTGAAATTCGACACAGTAAACTGGGAACTCAAATCAATGCAGCACCATGGCCCTGACCAGGCGTGTGGATTCACACCTTGTCTTAATCGTCTGTGTACTGATTATTCAAAACTATCTGTACTGCGCTTACTGACTCAGTATCTCAATTTCCACGAAAGCGCATTCGAAATCATTTCCATTGATGACGTCATGCTGCACACCTAAATCACGGTAGTACGGAACACCATTGGTAAGCTTGGCAATGCTTCTGGATCCGTCTGGGTTGTCGATCTCCAAGATGCCGTCGAACAATGGCACAACCACATAGTCGTGTTCATGTGTATGCCAACCCGTATTGTCCCCTTTTTTGGGGAATCGCCACTGGGTTACACGTACACGATCATTGTCTATGAAGACACTGGCAATAGCGCTACCTTTTGAGGTGTCTTCGCACATAAAGTTGTTCAATCCAAGTTTGACTGGTCGATTAATGCCAGACTCATCATCGTGTAAGAGCAGAACGGATTAAACCAAACCCTGCGGCAGTAAACAATGCAGCAACAACGCCATCGATTCTTCTACGACACCGTTGGTACCCACGCATCATTCCACTAATAGAGAATAAGACTGAATACAGTGCGTTGTTTGCGAAACCAATGGCGATGCAAACCAATGTGGCTGCAATGACTGAGGAAAAACCATCGTTAGAATCAACAGCTATGGACAGTGCTGCCATCCAGGCAATGACAGATTTAGGATTAGACATGTTCAATAACAGTCCTCGTAAAAACCAGCGCTTGTCACCTGATGTTGATAGTTGGACAGCCGCTGGTCGCAGCGCAGAGCGTGCTGATAGATACGCCAGCCACAACAGGTAAAGCCCTCCGAGAACCTTTAATACCATCAATAAATACAAGGAGCTTTGCAGTACAGCACCCATGCCGCTGGCGGCGATCAAGCCCCAGAAAATTAATCCGCACGATAACCCCAAGCCATAAATAAGGCTGATTTTTCGACCATAGCCCATGGCGATAGTCGCGTTTGAAATATTGGCAGGCCCCGGTGTCGCAGCGATGACGAAGAACGCGATGCCGGTCGTGATCAATGAGCTGATGTCAGGCATTTGTATTTATGGTTTATCACACATGTGAGTGGGTAATGGGTTGTAGCTCATGAGGTATCGTTGTGCTAAGTGGTGACGTGTTACGCAGATGCTGTCCGAGCTGCCCTGAATCGTCGGGCGGGATTATAAGACCACGCAGCAATGAGAAAAAAACCTATTGTGCATAGAACAACAATCAATAATGCTGAGGCATTGAACTGACCGTAGAAGGCAAAGCGAATAGTTTCTACTGCGTGCGTAAAAGGGTTCCAAGTGCACACCGATGCCAATAAATCACTGGATTCACGCATTTTCCAGATGGGGTATAACGCAGAGGACAGAAAGAACATGGGGAAAATGACAAAATTCATGACGCCTGCAAAATTCTCAAGCTGTTTGACCACAGAGGCGATAACCAAACCCAATGCACCGAGCATAAAACCGGTGACTATAAGTACCGGCAAGGCCAGCAGCACACCGCTGTAAGCGAAGTCGATACCAACCACGCGTGCCATAACCAGAAAGGCGGCAATTTGCATCAGCGATACCATGACGCCAGCCAATAACTTGCACAGCAACAGATACCAACGCGGCAGCGGTGCAGTTAATAGCACTCGCATGGAACCCATTTCCTGATCGTAAACCATCGACAGTGAGGATTGCATACCATTGAACAGCTGGATCATGCCAATCAGACCTGGAACGATATACACCTCATAGGTGATGTAAGTCTGGTACGGCGGAATAATAGACAGTCCTAACGCAGCTCGAAAGCCTGCGGCGAACACGATCAGCCATAGCAACGGTCTTATCAGAGCGGCAATGAAGCGTTCGCGCTGATGAACAAAGCGCATTAGTTCTCGCCGTACGATGCCTGCCATGGCTCGCATGTACCGATTCATGACTGCATGATTTGTTGCATCAGTGTGGATAGGTCAGCCTGTTGTTCATTGCGCAATAACTCGTTGGATTGCCCGTCGCGTCTTAGTTTGCCCTCGTGCAACACTAGAACACGGTCAGTGTCGCGAATCTCGTCAATCAGGTGAGTTGCCCACAACACAGCACAGCCATGAGTGTTGGGTAGTGCATGAATGGTGTTGATCAGATCATGTCGTGTGGGGATATCCAAACCAACCGTGGGTTCGTCCAGTAGCAAAATGCTGGGGGTGTGCAGGGTGGCGCGAGCTATCTCCACACGGCGTCTATGTCCACCATTAAGCGTACGCACCTTTTCATGGCGCCTGGTATGCAAGTCCATCGGTTCCAGCGCCTTGGCTATTCGACCTTTTGCATCAGCTCGACCGATACCGTGTAAGGCACAAAAATACAGCAGATTCTGCTCAACACTCAAGTCAAGATCTAAGGTCTGTGCTTGGAATACGATACCCAGTGGGGCGAGCGCGTTACTGCGACGATGCAATGGCTGTCCGTTGATCAGAACTGTGCCGTTGTCGGCAGCAAACAAGCCACAAATAAGTGAGAACAAGGTGGTTTTACCCGCACCGTTGGGTCCTAGCAAAATCACCGTTTCGCCAGCATGAATGGTCACAGAAAAGGTATCCAGCGCGGTTTTTTTACCGTAGCGGAATGTGACCTCCTGAATGTCCAGGGCAGCCGGTGGATTGGTTTGTGATACAGACGCCATTTCAGCCTCGCGTCCGGGTATGCTGGCGCTCATGGTTCCAAAAGTACCATGTTGGCAAGATGCCGGTTTAAGCTATTCTTGTTGATGGTCAATAATTCAGGTTTGAAACGTAGGATGAAGAAGCGCTTACTAATTGCCACAGCTGGGTTAATAGTGTTGTCTCAGCTCACGCTGGTCAAGACCGGATTCAGTCACGGCGACGTTCAGCCACAAGCTGTCGACACGGAAGGGCTGACGGCGTTACCTGAAGAGATCGCACTGGAAAATCCGTACCGTGTCATGGGTGGAGAACAGTATGAGCTGGCTCAGAAAGTGGGTGCATCTGGGTATAGCGGCAATTGCGCGCGATGCCACGGTCTTCAAGTCATATCCGGTGGTGTAGCGCCAGATCTGCGATTATTAGAAGATGGTGAGTTCGGGGATGAGTGGTTTATGCAAAGGGTTCGCAAGGGTTACAGCCAAAATGGCGCTTACAAAATGCCACCCTTTGAAGATCTTTTAAGTCAAGAGGCAATGTGGGCGATCCGATCTTACACCGAAACTCGCCCACGTCCAGAGTAGCCAGCCAGCACTCATGCACTTAATAAATGACCTGTGTTCGCGGTGCTTTGCCTGGCTGACCAACGCAGCGGTGTTGTTGTCGGGTGTCGTGCTAATGGTATCGGCAGTGCATGCTCGGCCGGTCGATGAGGTGGTGGCCAGCGGCAAGCTCACCGTGTTCGCCTATAGCGATTATGCGCCGTACTCTTGGCTCGATGAGGAAGGTGTTGCGCAGGGCATTGACGTGGAGATAGGGCGCCATTTTGGGCAATCACTGGGTGTTGAGGTTGAATTTCTGATCCGTGGCGCTGATGAAAATCTGGACGACGATTTGCGTGTCAATGTGTGGAAAGGTGATTTGATTCATCGAAAACTGGCCGATGTCATGATGCATGTACCGTTTGACCGGGAAGTAGATGCCCGGAATGAATTTGCCGTGCTTACGTCACCGTATTTTCAGGAGAACATGGCACTGGTGTTCAACAAGAAGCAGCATTCGTCGGTAGACACCTTTGGCCGATTCGTCACCAATCCCATTGCGGTTGAGCTTGACACCGCAGGTGATTTTTTTCTGTCTAACGCGTTCCGCGGACAACTGCAGCAAAGTATCAGACGAGGTCGAACCTTTGGCGATGCGCAGCGACTGTATGAAACGGGTGAGGTGGGTGCCTTATTGGGTTCGCGAGCACAAGCGCAGTGGGTAGCATTCAAGTCGACAACTATCGACTCGGCTGTTGTCCAGCCCCCCATGCCGGGTATTGTCCGAACGGGATGGCCCATCGGTATTGCCATTAAACACGACAGCAGAGACCTGGGCTACGCACTCGGGGATGTGCTGACGGATCTAGCAGAAACAGGTGAAATGCAGGCTATCTATGAGCGCTATGGCGTAGAGTGGCTGCCCCCAGAACTGGAGTGAGGGATTAGAACATGAAGCACGGGCACACCGTATACGCCGCAATCAAAGTACACGCTCAGTTACTTAAGCGGTTGCTTTGCGAGACTCAAATCCCAGACAGGACAGCAAAGTGGGCTCCAAATAGACCTCTAATTAC
>CALKXZ010000193.1 GCA_938003775.1 uncultured Granulosicoccus sp.
CGCTACGGCCTGCGCAATCGCTGACGTCCCTAGGACGCCTTTTCTTCAGATACTTCAGCCCATTCGTTGCCTCCTGAACTGCTCCAAAGTGCTTCCGGGTGGAGCGATAGTTGCCCGGGTAGGATTTGAACCTACTGAACATGTACACCTTGGCAGGGCGTACACAATAACTTGATCGAAACATTGCTTGCATCCTCCCGCTAGCAGACAAAGCCTTGAATTTCTCCTGTAAATTTCCAATCTCTCAAATAAACAATATTTCCTTCAGTCAGGACATTCAGATCTTGTAAGGCTTCTTCTCTACTCAGCGGTATATGAGGCGGTATAGTAAGTGTACCTCTTGTTACTTCAAATGGACTCCCTCCCACACCGATGGCGCATTTACGACGCACATCATGCAAACGGTACGGAACTGTCACAATTCCGGTAACCCTAGCCGTATCATGATTGTCGTTCGATAGCTCCGCGTCCGACATAGTTTCGAGGCGTTGAGTTAGGGCGACACCCTGTACCTCAATGCCTTCACGAGCGATTGTTGATAAATATTGCTCGTGCTCTTTGTAGTTCAATCCTACTGGGGCTTGTCCGATGTAAACGTCCAGCATGAAGAAGCTTATAAAATTCAAACTCCCATTTTCATCTTCTATAATATCGTCATAGTCGCCTTTGCAAGACAAGGAAAAGAATATCCCATCGTTCAAACTCGCGTACGTAGCCCCACTTATTGCTACACCGGAACCAATTTGAAGCGATGCAGTTGCATGTTGTCCTGCGACGCCTTTCTCGCTGAGTTGCGAATGCTGAAACCCATTTCTTTTAGTATTAATTTGACATACGCTCACACCCGGGTTTTTAATTCCGTTCGTCGAAGATATATCGATGTTTACTAAATCTCCTTTGAGTGGTGGCAGAGTGCACCCATAGAGAGCAACTACTGAAAACAAAATAATGCTCCACACTGGCATTTGCGTAACCTCATTTAAGTAAAGCGAGTTGCTAATAACTATTTTAAGTGTTTTCCACTCAATGGGCGAAGTCGATTACAAGTAGAGTGCTCATGAAACACACGTTGATAAAATCCAATTTTTCCACTAATGTATATTTTATCGTACAGATACAGGGTTTACCGTTAATCCTGATAGATTCTTTGAGATCAAATCTTCAAAATTTCCGCTAGGTGCTCCACTGTGATAATTGACCGTAGTACCATCAGGTAGATCGAATGATACTAGTGCATCTTTATTTGCAGAAACCGCAAGACCTATAGAGCTTGGTATTTTTGCCACTGTTGTTGACCGAATATTAGAAGGGTAGCCTTCGTATTGACCCAATCTAGGATTCCTAACAGGAGCGGAACCCTTTAACTGACCGGCGTCAGCGTCATAATAAGTTGTTGCAAATAACAAATTCTCACCGCTTGATGTATACCCGAATCTACTGCTAGCTATTAGCCCCAGATCGGTGCCAGGTGTACTTGGTGGGAAAATTCCAAGTGACTTTTTACTTCCGTTATGAATAAACACATATTCTGACCCACTCTCGTTGTACTTGCTCATTAACATAGTTTTAGTACGCAGATCTAAGGCCAGAACATGCAGACGGTGAATCTTGGTAAAGTCAAAATCATCAGCATAAAAATCTATTCCCATACCACCATAAGTGAATCCGGTTAGATACCCACCCGATGTTGACCTGCAGATTGCCCCGGATTACGTTTCACAATCAATAATATCTGGTGTAGTGAAGTCTACGTTGTTGATTGTAAGCCAACGTCCAAATGATGCTGGGCTATCAGGACTTCCTCTATCCCCTCGTGCTGTTATTGGATTTACTTCTCTTAAAACAAGTTTTGTATTGGTGTCATTGTCAAAGTCAACTGCAAGAATAGCGGAGTCCCCGTTCTCTGAACTCTGTATTGCATAGGATGTGTTGGGAAGTGATGTGTTCGAAAAATTCGCCTCCACTGGTGTAAGCACCGTCACTGTTTGGGGGCCTTCATCATACGGTGCAAAATAACCCGAATCACCTGGCACACACACTTCTTCAGTATTACCCGAAGTGCATATACTGCTAGCGTTGGTGTTCCTTTTCTCAAATTCCAGTGATTTATTCTCTTCAATTAGGGTGACGGCTTTGGTTCCATCGTTATTGAAAAACCAGGGGCTATGGCGCTTGCTGTCTATGGAGAAAATAAGATTACCCACAAGCGTCCATTCAGATTCTTTTTTTAAGTAATTCGAGGCCAGCTTCCTATAGGCTTTGACATCAGCAGAATCAGCGCCATTTGATTCCCTAGTAAGGACAATAATATATTCCAGACCAGTTACTGGATCGGTTTGAATGGCAGCCCCTACAACTTCACCCGGTGTTAAATATACAGGTCGACCCCATCGATAAACCACATTCGAAACAGGATACTCTGCGCCGTGATAACGCATTGTGGGTCCACGCCATGACAGGATACGAGTAGCCTCTCCCATCTCATAGCGCCCTTTCCAATCTACATATCCAGCTTCAGTAACAGCGGTTTCAGTTAGTAATTTTTTGGCAGTTGTTTCGTACTCTAGGTAGCCACCTGACATCGAATAACCAAGGTAATCCGTACCGTTTTCATGAGAGTATACATGTCCAGTGCAGGGCTTATTCTGTAGTTCTTCACTATAGCGCACAACCCAATCCATCAAATCACGCCTAGCGATACCTTTCGCTGGTAAAGACAATATATCCTCCGAACCTTTACCATTAGCTTTGGTCATGTAGAAGTCGTCAAATCTATGACCACCAAAAAACAACATAGATGAACCGTCAAACGAATTTGTATAATCGTATTCATCCACGTTGTATGGGAAATTAGTTCCTATGCCTAATTTAAATGCGGAGGCCACACCATCCTCCTGGATAGTAACGTAAGGGTCATCGGAGAAGAAACGGTCGCTACCTGCCACATAATCCTGCATTGAAGCGGCATGGATAACACCAAATCCCTTTTCTGCATCAGCACTTTCAAGATTAGGGTAGGCAATATTGCTAATGATAGTTCCGTGTGAGTGACTTACGAGAATACTTTTTCTGCCGAGATCCATCATTAAATCGTAGGCAGGATCAAACGCTGTAGCTGGCACACTTCCATCCAAAGCTTTCTGATAAAATTCTGCAACTTTTAGCTGGTACTTCTCTCGTTCTTTTGGCGGCAACACTTTATTAATACCTTTCCGATCAAACACAACGGCAGTATTTATCTGCCTCACGTCACCCCACACTTTGGTAAAATAGTCTTTTACGAATGCCGAATCTGATGGTGCATCTAAAAAGGAGAATGCCTTTGCAAACGGGTATGAGCGATTGAATGCCAGGGCGGTGCGACGATCCCCAAAACTTGACGTTAAGCCTCGACGGTCCAATTCTTCCTTCAATCCATCGTCGAGAACGTAGGCACCACTGATAGCTTCGTTGTAGCCATTGTTTATACCATTTCCGAAATAGACAATGGTTTCTTCTTCATTGCAAGATACTGGAATATTCGTATTTCCTGGAAGACCTTGAATAGCCCCGGCCGCTGTAGTGCTGAATTTCGTAAAAATAATATTGTCCCTGTTTTCATTATTTAGTTCAGGGTTAAGAATTGGTATTACTTGTTGTGCAGTTGCTACGTTCGATAGTGCGTAAACTGCCAGAATTGGTGCTATGTATGTAATCTTCATGATTGTCCAATGTCAGTTGGTAACAAATTCACAGCTTCGATCCCAAGTATCACTAGGGTTTGAGACTGCTACAGATCCATCTATTGACAGTTCAAATAGGGACATGGCCTCCATACGTAAAAACGTATTAGAATATTTACTGGAAACCATTCTTGATCCATCAATAAAATTTGAATCTAGTGAAGTGATGCATTCCATCGCAAGAATGGAATTCACAGCAATATCGACTACAGATTCTTGTGTCAAGTAATAGTTCATCTGCCTGTCAATCGAGCGGGCTAGCTGTAGGTAGCCACCTAATAGGTTTGGATTGTCTCCATAACGTACTAGGATTGCTCTCTCTACGTCATCACGAACACCATTCACATTGGCGTCAACACCCTGTACATCAGAGTATCCATCAATGCCCGGATCGGAAACCTCAGTGCTATCGATGTTTACTGCATTGATTTCAAATGAATCTGTAGCAGTACCAAAACCGTCATTTACTTCTAAAGTAAGCACATATGCACCAGCAAGGTCCACCACAATCGACGGTGAGATTGAGTTCGCGTCTTCTACTTGCGCATTTGAGCCAGTAGGCTTGCTACTAACTGTCCATATAAGTGAAAGAGGCTGGTCCTCGTCTTCGTCCCATGATAAATACCCAGGGATTCTTACATAGGTATTCGTGGCTACTACTAAATCATCTCCTGCTTGAGCAACAGGTAAAACATTGTTGGGATTGTCTATAAACTGAATGTTTACCGAAGTCTCTTCAGAATCGAAAGATCCATTTGTGACAATTAGGGTCGCAACATAGGAGCCATATTCTGGAACTAATAGGTTGAATTCTGGATTGGCCAGTAATTCAGATTCAATCACATAATTTTCAGGGCCAGTAATTCTCCACAAGTAATTAATGAGAAGCCCATTTGGATCCGAAGAATCAGATGCATTTAAGGTCACACGCCTTCCTGGTATCAGAGAGTAGTCACCAGTAATTACAGCAATTGGTCGTGATGAATCGATGGCGGGATCTGAAAACTCAATTCCTACAGTTACTTGAGCAGATGTTCTCTGTCCATCAGACACGGTTAAACCAAAAACATAACTCCCAAACGTATCTACTACGATCGTCGCCTCATCGCCAGCAGGCGTGATAACTGCTCCCCCGCCTACAGGCTGTCCAATCAGCGACCACTGGTACGTTAGTGGCTCACCATCATCATCTGTTGAGTTTGCCCCTGACAGAATTATTTGATTACCTGTAATAGCTGGGGCAGTATCGCTTATGACAGCCGTGGGAGGTGGGGATTCATCGCCAAGTACGGTCACGCTGATCGATGTTGTATCAGACGAATACTGGTCTGAAACCACCAGCTGTATATCATATTGACCTGCAGCATCGCCTTTGAAAAACACCACACCTGGCCCCGACGCAACGATCTCTGATGAAGAATTTGCCGGTGAGCTTGCTACGCTCCATTCATAAGCTAGTGGATCGCCATCGGCGTCGGATGAAAGCAAGCCATCCAACTGAACCTCGACACCGGGTTGAACTGTAGTCGGCCCGGTAATTACAGCGACGGGTGGTTCGTTCTCCACCTCTGTGCCTGAACCAACACTGACAATTTGAATGGTCGTATCAGTAGAGTATTGATCTGACACTGCCAATTGAATACTGTAGTCACCCTCTATATCAGCAGAAAAGAAAGCAGTACCAAGACTGGTCTCCCCAATGAATGCCGACGAACCCGTCGGAGAATTCACTACAGACCACAAATAAGTAAGCGCATCACCATCGGCGTCGGATGAAAGCAGGCCATCCAATTGAATGCCAACACCGGGTTGAACTGTTGTCGGCCCGGTAATTACAGCAACGGGTGTTTCGTTCACTGGCTCTTGGACCGTAATCGTATGTTGCACTGGAATCGATGAGGCGAAGAAGTCATCTATCTGTAACTCGAAGACGTAATTGCCGGGTAAATCCGCCACAACCTTTGGTCTAGATATGAGCGGGTCATCCAAAACAGCGGTGCTGCCTGATGGCTTGGAAATCAGAGACCAATTAAAGCCAAGGCTTTGGCCAGAGAAAACGTAGGACAGCTGATCGAAACCATTGCTGTCAGCTGATGGCATACCAGAGACGGTGATCTCATCACCCGAGGTTGCCTGACTGGGTGCAGAGATTCGGGCAATGGGTTTCGGATTACCGACGGCGAAGGTAACCATGGCCGGTATCGATATTGCTTGTTTGTCCGTGTGAGCCAGTGCTAATAAAAATGCGCCTTTTATATCAGACGCTAACTCATACTCATCAAACTTTAGTGCGTGTGCATAAATTTGTGAGTTAGCTGGGCCTATACGCAGCGTTGGGAGAGTTAGCTGAATCCTGTCACCGTCTGGATCGTAACTGCCCGCACCGCTTATGAAAACACTTTCACCGACATTGGCAGTCACTAGTTCTGGAAAAACCGTCACGGGTGCACGATTGGGATCTGCAAAGACGGTGATTTTTACCGACTCTGTATCAGAAAGTTCCCCGTCACTCACCAGTAGTCTGACGAAGTATTCACCCGCCTGTGAGAAGGTGATCGCTGTCCGACTGGCTGCAGGGTTTTGCGGCTGGGCGTCGCCACCGGCCAGCCGGGTAGCTGACCATTGATAACTGAGCGGCTCTCCCTCTACATCATAAGATCGATCAGCATCGAGTGTTAGAGTTTCGCCTACTTTAAGAGTTAGTTTTTGTCCTTGATAAAATCCATTGTTTGCTATCGGTGGTGTATTTGCTGGAATCACCGTGACGCTCACACGCTCCGGTTCAGAGGACAATGACCAGTCCGTAACGGTTAGCTCGAATTCATAGTCACCCGGCTGTGATGCATAGACCGACGCAGACGAGAAATTCTCATTACGCTGAAAAACACGCACGTTTTGCAAGTCACCAGTAGAAACGTTGCGCCATTGGTACCGCAATGGGTCTCCGTCTGAGTCTGAAGACAAGTACCCATCGAGCTGAAAATACGTACCACTGGGTACATTGGCGTAAGTCCCCGCGACAGCTGTGGGAGCCGTATTAGGCGATCAGCCCTGGGCATTCACCACGAATTCCACAGCATCAGAACGTCGCTGTCCATCGTCAACCACTAGGGATACCGTGTAGGTACCACGTCGATCGACAACTAACTCGGTAACCGGCGAACTGCTATCTGTGAAGTATGCTCGAG
>CALKXZ010000194.1 GCA_938003775.1 uncultured Granulosicoccus sp.
ATTTACGGTCAATGTCGAATTAACTGTATCGGCGGCACCCGGTGTGAAATCTACCGAGGCTGTATCTAGCAGGGCCAGGCCATCAACCGATGCACTGATCGTTGACGGTCCAGATACAACGCTGGTTAGCACCGCTGTGTAGCTGCCATCCGCATTGTCTGTCACCGTTGACACAGAACCCGTCGTCGCAGACAAATTAACGGTTGCACCGCCTGCGCTGAACGCCCGATTACTGGCGTCAAAAAGTTGAACAGTAATTGTGGATGTGGCTGAACCATCAGCGGCAATCACAGAAGGTGATGTCGAGACTTGCGACTTTTGCGCACTGACGGCCTGTGTATACAGACTGTAGAAATTGCTTTTCCCATCCTTATCCTGAATCCGCAGAGTAAGGTCACGGTCCTGAGAAGAAACTGTGTTGGAATAGGTCAATTGCTGGATGAGCGCCGAAACTGCCGTGGGCGTGGCGTTAGCGGTAGTCAGTGCAATCGACAGTATCGTGCCTACACCATTAAGTGTATTGTCAACTGACCCTATCTCTAAGCCCTCATAAAAAATATCAGCACCCGACGTGCTTATTTCACCAACCCCGTTACCGACAGATGTGACTGACAAAATTTCGTTAGAATAGTCCGAGTTAGATAAATTAAGTACCAGACTACCACCATCAAAATCTGTGTTATTACTATCTGTAACGACTGCGTTCTGGGCACTATCAACAAACGTAACGCTACCAGCTGTGTAATACGGTGTTCGGTCATCTGCTAAGTTCGCAACAATGGGCGCTCCAGGGTCTGGAATAATGAAATTAATGGAGTAATAGCTGTTTGAGAAGTTGTCATTGGTGTCAGTCAGTTCAAATGTGATTGGATAGACACCAGGTTCTAACGGCGAACCTTCGGCTCCTGCTGTAAAAGTAAAATTATTGGGTGATGTTTCGATTAGCGCACCCTGCGCATCACCAAGGCTGACAACATTAACGCCCGGTTCATTAAAACTGAAACTTGAAATGGCCCCTTTAGCGACGATTTCGTTACGCGAGTCAGAAATTGTCGGCGGTGGGCTAAACTGTAACGCTGAGAGATCTTTAAGATCCAGAATAAAATCCACATGAGATTTAGACTTAACGTTACCATTTGCATCTAGATCTTCAGCAACAATACCAGCACTGTATAACCCCTGGGCCAACGAGCCGGAACCGGACCAGGTAATCAGGCCTGATGTCGAATCAATGCTTAAGCCCGTGGCATTAGATGATGTTGGGTCACCTAGCTCTGTGATATTCGCAAGCCGGTAGCGCACGCTATCCGCATTCGGGTCCAACGCATCTACGTCAAATGTCCACGTGTCAAGTGTCGCGCCATCCGGATGTTGTTGAGGCACCTCATAAATAATCGGGAACTCAAGGCTCGGTGCCAAGTTACCGTTCTCCAACAGTATCTGTGCCTGAATATTCCACGGATTATTGGCGTTATTCACTAAGCCTGAAATACGAGCATTGCTGGTGTAGCTGACGTCATATTGTGTTGTAATATTTAAGTTATACGCTTCAAAAATACTGGTTTGAAATGCGTATTCAGAGTCTGTCTCTATTTCATTGCCCCCCACATAAACCACATCGGTGGATATTAGCGCTGCACTCGGTCCTGCTGGTGCGAATGACAATGATGGTGTCGATAAAAAATCAGGACGCCAAGCAGTTTTAACGATGATCAACACATCATCAGTGCTGCCATCGTTATCCAAATCTTGTGCTTGCCAAGATATTCCACCACCTCGAAAATGCGACGCGTAGGCTGAGTTACCCAGTGTTAATAGAAATAATGCAACAAACAAAATGCAACCAGTGCATCTGGAAAATACAATGATATTCATAGTAAGGTTAATTCAAAATTCAACGGTGGCTACGATTCCAGCCATCCTGGCTATGGATTAATTTCGCAGTGACTTAGGTTTGTTAGAGCAGTGCTTGGCAATGCAACCAATCTGACTGCCAAAGAGTGGGGAAATGTTGAAACGCTGCTAATGCACTATCGAATAGCAGCGGTCAAAGGTTGCGCTTGGTGATCCAGCGTTATCTTCCATTGATCGCGACGCTCAGACTTGTTCAACCACATGTAGCAATATTCTGCCTCCGGTTCCGCTACAAAGCTTCCTTGGTAATTGCTAACTGATGAGAGCTTTACAGGATATTCAGTAGTTTTATCGGTGTGGTGGTGTACATTAAAGTCCAGTGACCATTTGGATAAAAACTCAAAATTGACCACACCACCGTTCGGATACACCGCACACTGTTCGCTCAGAGCGTTAACTGCACCGTGAATGGGAATAAGTGAACGACCCTCGCTTAATCCCGGTTGACCGGCTTGAGCGGAACTACTGGCCACCAATACCACCAATGCAAGACATTTACGGTGCCACCGATGTCGTGATGGTGTTTCAGTACCCGCTCGTATGCCAATTACTGTATTCATATAATTTGCTTCTCGATTTAGCGACTCGAGCAGCCCCCAGCACTAACACTATTCCACGTCGAGTCAACCTAATGGCATGACCGGGCAGGTAATGCTCGCGCACAATGAACTGCAACGAATGCCAATTTGCAAGAGCAAATCCGGATTCGAAAAAATAGGGATTTAACGGAGTTACCTATCGCTTGAACCGATGAAACAGCGGTGTTAACTGACACAGACCAATAAACAGCTTTAGAGTTTTTTAAGGTGGTCCCTGTACAAATCAATCTTGTCGATATAACTTTGCGTGCCTTCGTGCATACCAGCGATTGCAGCACTGCTCAATGGCTTGATAACTTTGGCCGGAGAGCCCAGTACCAGAGAGCCGTCCGGCACGACCATGCCTTCCGTCACCAATGCGTTAGCACCTATAAGACAGTTCTTTCCAACCAATGCACGGTTTAAAACAACCGCATTCATTCCTATCAAACTGCCGTCACCTATTGTGCAACCATGCAACATAACTTGATGACCCACAGTGACATACTGACCAATGTGCAAAGGCGTACCTTCATCAACGTGTAGAACCGAACATTCTTGGATATTACTGCCTCGACCCACGCTGATAGCGGCATTGTCACCCCTAAGAACCGCATTGAACCAGATGCTAACGTCCTCCCCGATGGACACATTACCGATCAGCACAGCGTCCGGGGCAATGAAATAGTGTTCGCTCAATGTTGGTTGGCTTGTGCCCAGCGCATACAGCATGTTGTTCGTCTCGGATCTACGGTGACATCAGCATAATAACTCAGACAGAGTTCACACTGTGCATGTGATAAACATCACAAAAGCCGCTTTACCCCTGTCTCGGTTCAACAAAGCGATGCTGCATCGACCTTCAGGCTTGCCACGACTTGCCCGATAACTTGAAAGTAACAGAGAATGGCAGATCAGCGATGAGTCACACAGACGTACTAGAGCAGGACATTGCTCAACAACCGGCGGAGGGCGCGAAGCAAAAGCGCAAGGTGGTTAACGCCATCTGGGAGCCTTTTGTGCAATTCAAACTGCTGATGTACATGCTAGGCAGTACCGCACTGGTTGCTATACTTTTAGGTGCATTTCTATATTTCGCATTCAGTGATCTGATCAGTGTCGTTGCTGGCAAAACAGAAGCCAGTAGTTACTACGGTGAAATGATAGAGATTCAACTGATTCATCTGTTCAGGTACTGCGGCGCATTATTTGTTCTGTATATCCTGCTATTGGCCGCGGTGTGCGTTGCCTATACCCACAGGCTGATCGGCCCACTAAGGCCGTTTACCCGTCATGTCGAATCCTTGGCCAATGGCAACTACAGTAGCCGCGTGGTTCTGCGTAAGGGTGACCTGGACATGTACAACGACTACGCTAACAAACTCAATGAACTTGCGGTAAATCTGGAAACCCGAGAAAACCACCGCTAAACGGCCAACTAACAAGTTAGCCTCGTACCTGGTTGGCGGTCCAGAAAGCACTCACTGCGTGATGATTTCCGGACCCATTATTTGGGTGGGTAGCCAGGTTGACAGTGGCGGGTAGTAAGTCACCAGAATTAAGAACACAAACAAAATTGCCACGAACGGTAATGCCGCTCTGACAACGTTGAGTACCGACAGCTTAGCGACTCCTGCTGTAACGAACAGATTCAATCCAACCGGTGGCGTTATCATGCCGATCTCCATGTTCACCACCATGATGATGCCCAGGTGAATGGGATCAATACCCAGTTCCATTGCGATCGGAAAAACCAACGGTGCCACAATGATGAGTAGTCCCGAGGGTTCCATAAATTGACCACCGATCAACAGCAATAAGTTCACGACCACTAAAAACATGATGGGCCCCAGCCCGGCCTCGAGCATGAGATTGGCAATGGCCTGTGGTATCTGCTCATCGGTTAGCACATGCTTCAGTATTAACGCATTAGCGATGATAAACATCAGCATAATGGTCAGCCGTCCGGCTTCAAACAATACCTTGCGCGTATCACGATGCAACCAGACAGTCAGCAAGCTGTGTGGGTTAGCCAGGAGTGAACGGGACTCACCCTCTGCTATGTACAATGGCCCCATATCGCGATAAACAAAATTGGCAATAAAAAAGGCATACATAGCGGCCACTGCCGCTGCCTCAGTTGGTGTGAACTTTCCACTGTAGATGCCACCTAGAATAATGACGATCAGCAGTAAGCCCCATAACGCATCCAAACCCGATGCGCCAATTTCCCGCCAACCTTTCCAAGCTTGTTTCGGTAGATTCTTGATGCGGGCCATGACATAGATGCCGATCATCAGCATGAAGCCTGCAACCAGCCCCGGAAAAACCCCTGCCAGGAACATGCGCCCGACCGACACATCAGTGGCCGCCGCGTACACAACCATAACGATGGAGGGCGGAATTAATATACCCAGGGTACCGGCGTTACAAATCACACCAGCTGCAAATTCTTTCGTATAGCCCACCTGACGCATACCCGCGATCACAATGGTACCGATAGCAACGACCGTCGCCGGTGAGGA
Source organism: uncultured Granulosicoccus sp. (assembly GCA_938003775.1). Taxonomy (GTDB): domain Bacteria; phylum Pseudomonadota; class Gammaproteobacteria; order Granulosicoccales; family Granulosicoccaceae; genus Granulosicoccus. The sequence goes on from CALKXZ010000194.1 coordinate 5,018, forward strand.
GCCTGAAAGAGCGGCGAACATCATGCAGGCAAAAACAGATGCTATAGCGAGTCCGCCCCTGACATGGCCCACCACCGCAATAGCAAAACGAATGATGCGTTTCGCCACTCCACCGGTTGACATGAACCCTGAAGCCAGTACGAAAAACGGAATAGCAAGCAAGGTGTAATGCCCAGTGAAAGCACTGAGCAGTGTTTGAGCAACCGACGCCAGTGACGCATCCGAGCCGATGAGTAGAAATCCAATACTGGAAAAACCCAAGGCCACTGCAATGGGCACACCCATCAGCATTAAAGATATAACGACAATCAGTAACAGAAACGCAGCCATATCAGCGCGACTCCTCGTCGTTTTGATCAGCGTTACTCTTGGAATTTTCCTCTACTTCATGAGATTCAATAATCAGATCTTGTTCACCACGCCACACACGAATACCAACCTGGACGAACCGAATGGTGAGCAACAACGTACTCACAGGTAGCACGACATAGGGTAGAAACCGCGGCATTTTCTCGTACAGCTCACCCTCGTTTAACCAGTGTGCAAAGAACTGCAGAAACTGCGGCATAGGAATATCGTTAACTTCATAGAAGGCGCGTTCAGTTGCAAACGCCCACCAGTAGTCCCAACTACCCTTGAGCAGTAACAGGCTGAACATAATACAGATTGCCACTGACGCCAGTGTGAACAGCCGACGTTGCTCACGCGGCAGCAGCTGCACCACCACATCAACACCAATATGAAAGTTATGTTTGACAGCGTAGGAAGCACCAAAGAGTACGAGCCAAGCAAACAGAAAAACCGTAGCCTCCAGTGCCCACAGTATATTGCTGTTCATCAATCGTGCAATCACATTGGCAAAGGTGATCAGTGTCATCGCACCCAGTAAGAATGCGATCAGCGACTCTTCAATCCTATCGCCTATGCCACTTTTATTAAGTTGTGAGCTGGACATGCGCCCTATTTTATGCGTTTATAAAGAAATGGCGTCGCTGGCCAGAATCAGATATGAAACTACGATGCCTCATCAAGATAAGGCATCGCGGTTCCCTATTTTTTTATTGCAGAGCTGTTCAAATTAGTTGAACGACTGCGCCGCTTCGATCATATTGGCACCAACATCGCCTGCAAATTTATCCCACACAGGCTTTAGCGCTTCAACCCACGCTGTGCGCTGCTCATCAGTGAGCTGACGCACCACACCACCGGCTGCCAGGATGGCTTCCTTAGCCTGTTCATTGACCGCAAATGACTCGGCATTACGGGTCTCTGTGACCTCTTTAAGAATGGTCGCCAGTTGATCACGAACACCACCATCCAGATCTTCCCACCACTGCGTGGATGTAACCACCAGGTAGTCTATGACACCATGGTTTGACTCAGTAACGCCGTCTTGTACTTCAAAAAATTTCTTACCATAGATGTTTGACCAGGTGTTTTCCTGACCGTCCACAACACCCGTTTGCAATGCACCGTACACCTCGCTGAACGCCATCTTTTGTGGACTAGCACCCAGTGCTTCAAACTGGGCGACCAGTACGTCCGAAGGTTGAACTCGAAATTTCAGACCGGAGGCATCGCCAGGCAATTGCAGCGCCTTACTGGCAGAGATCTGCTTCATGCCGTTGTGCCAGAATTCGAGTCCTTGCAAACCTCGACGCTGCATGGAATCCTTCATGGCCTGGCCAGCTTCTGAATTCTGAAACGCATCAACTGCCTCAATATCTTTAAACATGAACGGCAGATCGAAAATACGGTACTGCTTGGTAAATTTTTCGAACTTTGACAGTGATGGCGCCGCCATCTGCACATCGCCATTGAGCATGGCCTCAAGAACCTTGTCATCGTCGTACAGCACAGAGTTGGGGAATACTTCCATGCAAGCCGTACCGTTCATTTCATCGTTGACACGCTGCTGTAGCAGCGTTGCCGCGATACCTTTCGGATGCTTGTCAGTATTGGTGACGTGGCTGAATTTGATGACCATCTCGCCGCTGTCACAATCGGCCAAAGCAGCACTGGACAGGCCGGTCAGCAGCAGAGCTGCTACCAGTGCGCTAGTTCGCATTTTCATAGTGAATCCTCAATGTGGTCGTGAAGCACAAGCGACGCTCACCTGTGCCCAATAGTCGCAACACTACCAACAGAAAGTCGGCAATGACCGCTGGGAGCATGGTACGACAGGCTGAGCCGAATTACAGGCCTGACATTCAGTAAATTTCTGACCTTGTTTGGTCAACCGGCGCTTGCCAATACCGATTCAATCGCCTGCCCGACCGATAAAAGTGCTGCATCTCGATTCAATGGCATACAGACTTGCAGCCCGGTCGGTAGGCCGTCTCGGTGCATTGGCAAGCTCAAACCACACATTTCTAATAGATTGCCAGGCTGTGTGTTGCGCGATGCCAGCAAAGCGCGCTCGTGCGTTGCGTGGTCAGCCAGCTGCGCTACAGGCATTGGCACAAACGGACACGTCGGACTGAGCCAGACGTCTACTTCATTGAACGTGCAGCACGCCTTATTCACAAGCGATTTGCGGCGATGCTGGGCCGAGCAGTAGGCGTGAGCCGTCATATCCAGACCAACAGCGGCCCGCGCCGCAGTCACCGGATCAACCCCGCCTTGAATGGCAACAAAGCGCTCAGGCTTCAATGAATTGATCAATTCAGCCGGCACAATGGCTGTAAACAATGCCGTACGCTCGTGCACCTCCGGAAAGCTTACCGCGACGCGCCTTGCACCATGACGTTCAAGCAATTGACAGGCAGCTTCGAAATCCTGCGCAACCTTGTCATCCAGATCATCAAAAAACAGATCCTCGACAATCCCCAGACGTAAGCCGGCTACGTCGGGTCGATAGCGAATAGTTTCACCACTCATGAAGTGATGCATCAGTGCTGCATCATCCACGGTTCGACACAAAGGACCCACAGAATCAAGCGTTGGTGACAACGAAAATATACCGTCCAATGGCCAGACACCGACCGATGTCTTGAGACCGACAATACCGGTAAAGCACGCGGGAATGCGCACCGAGCCGCCCGTATCGGTACCTAGCGCCATAGCCACTAATCCGGCGGAGGTAGCAACGGCTGAGCCACTGGACGAACCGCCCGGCAAACGATGCACAGCCCGGTCCACAGGATTCCACGGCGTACCCCGTGATTCATTGACACCGGTTGCGCCCAAGGCAAATTCGACCGTTTTAGTTTTACCAACCGTAATGGCACCCGCTTGCCGAAGCTGCTTAACGACACGCCCTTCACTGCCTGTTATTTCACGCGTGTCAGCATTGGAGCCATTGGTGGTCGGCAGGCCTTCGACGACCATTATGTCCTTTACACCCATGGGCAACCCCATCAACGGACCCAGATCAGTTCCGTGTTGTCGCACGCTGTCTAATGCACCAGCGCTGGCCAATGCCCGCTCAGAATCCAGGCATTCAAACGCATCCAGCGATTGATTCTCGGCCACCCGCTGTAAACAATACTCCACGGTTTGCCGAAATGTTAACGAACCTTGTCGTATGCGGGCGGCCCACGGCCTAATGCCCTGAGCGAACAGATCATGGGTCGGCTGTGAATCTGTCATAGTGCACTCATGCGTCTGGCTTGTTGAAACCAACAAAGAGTACAGCTATTGGCATTAAAAATCGCTTACGGTCAGTAGTGCTCTGCTAATGCTAAAGACGCTCTGTCGGATCGCTAACCAGGCGATGCTTACGCCTGGATTCATACTGCACCATATAGATGGAAGCCACAACAATGATGCCAGCACCAATCCAGGTGCTCAAACCCGGCAGCTCACTGAACAATAACCAACCGAACAAAGTGGCGTAAATCAGGCGGACATAATCCAACGAGGCGAGTAAAGAGGCTTCGCCGTACGAAAATGCGTAAATGTTGGCCTTTTGCGCAAAAAAGGAAACAATACCAATAGCAATCAACAGCCCCCATTCAAACGCGGTTGGTGGTACCCACTGCAGCCAAGCCGGTATCGCCATAATCAGCCCAACACCGATCGCCTGATAAGCCAGTATGGTGTTCGGTGAATCGCTGCGTGACAGCAGCCTAATAATGACCATAACCAAACCTGCACTGGCGGCACCGGTGACCGCCATCAGGCCATAGATCGAAAAGCCTTCGGTACCCGGCCGCAGCATGACCAGCACACCCAGAAAACCAACCACCACAGCGGACCAGCGATACAAACCTGCTGTCTCTTTGAGAATCAACACAGCAAAGATTGTGACAAAGAAACTTTTTGCAAAGGCAATGGCCGTGGCATCTGCCAATGGCATGTTGATAATAGCGGTGAAGCCACACAACATGGCCACCAGCGCCAACAAAATACGCGCAAACTGCAGTGGCAATTTGGTGGTCTTCAACACACCGGGAAAACTTTTAACCAAGACTGGTACCAGTATCATGGTCATACCCAACTGCCGGATGAACAGTATCTGAGACACCGGCAAACGCTCGCCAGCAAGCTTAATCATAGCCACCATCAGCGCAAAACCGAACGCAGCAACCATGAGAATCAGAGCCCCTTTGACGTTATTAGACTGCTGATTGAAAGGCTTCAAGAATTACTCATCAAGGGTGATAGAAAGTTCAGTTGGTATTGTCTTTTTGCGAGAGAGATCACCAACAATAATTACGATCTCTTGGCGTGTACGAAGTTGCAGATTATCAGGGTGGATGGCGCTGAAGCGAAACAGATGTTCGCCCTGGTCACTGTCACTGGTCAGCCAATGGAATGTACGGCTACCATCTGCGTTCGCATCGAAGCTCGCGTTACGGGGTAGCCGGTCAACTTGCAGCTCCGGCTTGGGCCCGTTAGCCGTGGATGCATCAACCCGGAACGAGACGACCCTGCCAGGACTAACCATCTGATTGACCAATGCTGTCATCACAGGCTGGCTGAGCGTCGACGACAGTGCGTTACCGTCGTCATCCAATGAGGGAGAATCATCCGATAAGTTGAACGTGATAGTTTCGCGATCGAGCAACTCGCCAGTGTCAATATCGTGCGCTAGCAGCTCAACCACAGTCAGTACCGGTTGGTTAAGTTCTGGTTGCCACAGGACCAACAGTTGCCCCGCATCACTGACCGTCAATCGAGCATTGCGTGGTGCGTTACCCAAAGCGATCTGCATGCGCACGCCAGACACGGGTTGCCAGGCGATAGGCTGCTTTACCGGCTCACCCGGCCGCCTGGGTACAGGTTCCGTATCAAAGAATACGGATTCCTGTGCATACGCTGAACCTACCGTTGCAGGTAAGATCAAGACCACCGCCACTGTAGCAACTATAAAGGGTACAACGTTGGATTTGCGAACGCTTGGAATGATGTTATCCGGGTGAATGTGTACCGTCCTGTACTGGCGTAGTTGCCATGTTGTTCTTAAAAATAGTCTATTAGCGATAGTGCGGAAGATTTTTCAGCACGTCACTCATCCTGCTTTTCTGAATGTCAGGTTCCAACGCACCGCACCAAACTGCGGATGTACCGCCTGCTTGAGTTTTCTGACGCCGTGATAATACTTGCGAGAAGGCCCGCCAAACACTAATACGTCGCCGTCTGCCAAGTCTACCGGTATTGAGGTGCCGCGTCGCTCCGGACCGATAACAAAAAAACGCGCATCAATACCCAACGACACAGACACAATGGGAGCATTAAAGTCAACCTCGTCGCGATCCTGATGAGCACCCATCTGGGTACCTGGTACGTAGTGATTCACCAGACAGGCATCCGGGTCAAATCCAGGGTATCCAGCTCGTGCAGCGGCAGTTGCTGCCAAAGTCACAAATGATTCAGGCATGGCCGGCCAGGGTTGACCACTGTGTGGGTCGGTCGACTCATAGCGGTAACCACGTCGATCAGACACCCAACCCAGCAGACCACAATTACTGGTTTGCACCGACAAGCTAAACCCGCACATGGTCTGCATGCGCCGCAGCGGTGCGGCGGCCAGCACCCGATCCAGATCCGGCGCCAGATGCCTAGAGTCAGCGAAGCCTGGTAACAACACCATTCCGGGGCAAATATCGATCGAATCAGAGAACAAATCGTTCATTTCACCCAATTACTCCATTTTTGCCCTAATTCGGGCATATTATTTGGCTTTCTGCACTATTCCAACCAATATTCAACGTATGTCAACAACCGTTGCTTCCACTGATCTTGTCGCGCACCTCTGCCGCCAAAGCGCACTAAGCCCGCACGAGGCCAGCCGCCTTGTCCAAGAGGTTCTGGCATTTTACGGCGAGTCTGCCGATGCGTTTATCAGGCGACGTCATTACGAACTGCAAAAATCTGGACTCCCCAACGCCACAATTTATGCCTTGATTGGTGAAGAGCTCAAGCATCACCGTTTTGTCGCCACACCGCTTAGCGTGCGCCAGATCCGGCGCACGATTTACGGGTAACACTCACTTTCACACGACAACCGAATACACCTTAACCATGTGCGGAATCATCGCCTATACCGGCACCAAGACTGCCAGCACTCTCCTGATGGATGGACTGCATCGTTTGGAATACCGTGGTTATGACTCGGCAGGTATGGCGCTGGTGTATCGTAAGCGTATTCGCACCTACAAAGCCGCGGGAAAGCTACAGATACTTCAGCAACAGCTACCGGCTTCCACACCCGGTCACTGCGGAATTGCCCATACCCGCTGGGCGACACACGGTGCCCCCACCGATGAAAATGCGCACCCCCACCCTCCTGACTCTTCGTTACTGTGCGTCACTCCCTATTCAAAAACTCTTCCACGTCTCTCAACCTTCATACCTTCCTATTTCTGCAACTTGCTAC
>CALKXZ010000195.1 GCA_938003775.1 uncultured Granulosicoccus sp.
GTATGTCGTATGCGCGATCAACCGCCTGATCAACAACAGCGTTTACGTTATGAGATGCCCGATCAGTTTTCTCTCAGCTGAACTAGTGGTCCGTCCAAGTCATCGATACTATTCAGCCGTGATGGGCTGATGGTTTAGAGGCGTAGTTTGGTATTTTGGTGTGAGTTCGAAGAAGACACCTGAGCCAGATGCCACGACCCCAAGCGATCATTACCCACTAGCGCAGAGGTGATCGTCATCAATTACTGACAACGGTCGAGTGTGAGCCACTGAGGGAATTACTACCGTTCTTACACAGTAATCGGGCAATATATTGCGCTTTAGCTCCTGATGAGAAAGGCGGATTGCGCGTGCAACGCCGTACATATATTGCGCGGGGCGCTGCATGGTTTATGTGAAGGTGACCACTGCATAAAGTCAGCGGTGTGGGTCAACTTAACCTATAACTCATGTCATTAATTTGTTGAGAAAATTTATGAAGGCACACGCCCGTGTAGTTGTGATCGGAGGTGGTATTGCGGGGTGTTCAACGCTCTATCATTTGACCACAGAAGGATGGACGGATGTGGTTTTGGTCGAGCGAGATGAACTGACCTCTGGTTCTACCTGGCATGCTGCGGCCCAGGTGACGCAATTTGGCGGTAACCAGACCATGATCGGGCTCAAACGTCACAGCATCGAGCTCTATCAACGACTCAGTGCCGATCCAGAACATCCCATCGCCTATCACATCACAGGTGGCATGCGCACCGCTTACACGCAAGACCATCTTGATCTGTACAACTATCATGTCGGTCTTGCCCAAGGGATGGGTGTGGAGATGGCGTTAATTGACGCTGAAGAGGCCGGTAGACGCCACCCGTTGCTGAAAACCGAAGGAATGCTGGGCGCGTGGTGGGATCCTATGGACGGATACATAGACCCGTCCGGTATAACCTTTGCTCTGGCGCGACACGCACGGCAGGCTGGTGCCGAGATTTATCGGTTCAATCCCGTAGAGAACATCTCGCGCAAAAAAAACGGAGAATTCATCGTACACACGCTCAACGGGGATATCACGTGCGAGAAGGTCGTGAATGCGTCTGGGTACAGAGTCAATGAAGTAGGCAATATGCTTGGTGTAACGCACCCTGTTACCTCCATGGAGCACATGTATTTTTTAACCGATACGTTGCCAGAGCTCGAAGCGCTAGATTACCAAGTTCCGATTATTAGAGACCCAGGGGATGATTTTTATAGTCGCCAAGAGAAAAAAGGCCTGTTAGTGGGTGTCTATGAGCAGGGTTGTAAGACGTTTGGCATGAACGGTATTGATCCAAATTTCACCAAAGATCTGTGTCCCTCGGATCTGGATCGTTGTCTGGATAATATGGAACATATATTTGAGCGTCTACCTGCGTTGCAAACTGCTGGTATTCATACAATAGTCAACGGGCCAATAACCTACACGATTGATGGGCTACCATTGGTCGGTCCGATACCCAACGTGAATAATGCCTATTGCATCATTGGGCTGCGAGCAGGCATTGGTGAAGGCGGCGGGCATGGAAAAATACTGGCAGAATTAATGGTGCATGGCGAATGCGAGTGGGATGCATGGTGTTTGGATCCACGACGATTCACGCAATACGCTAACCTAGAGCACACATGTAACAAAGCAATAGAAGACTACCGGCATGAATTCCATTATCACATGCCGCATGAACATCGTCCGGCTTCCAGACTCGCACGCACAACTGCATTGTATTCAGAACTTAGTGGGCTCGGTGCACAGTGGGGCGTGGTTAACGGCTGGGAGCGAGTCTTGTTTTTCAACCCAAAAGATCAACCTGATTTTGTTGATACCCCTAGTTTTCGCATTACTGCGACGCATAATGTCATTGCGCGAGAAATTGATTCTCTGGTGTCAGGTGTCGGTATTATGGAGGTATCGGGTTTTAACCGCTTCGAAATCAGCGGTGAAGGTGCCGGTGAATTTCTGGATAAGATGGTTTGCGGTAAAATCCCCCAACGCATAGGTAAGGTTGGACTCAGTTACCTGCTTAATGAGAACGGACACATACTCAGCGAAGCTACCATCGCAAAGCTGAGTGAGACGTGTTACTGGTACGGATCAGCGGCGGCCTCCGAGTGGCATGACCGAGACTGGTTGAATTACTATAAACCCGATTCTGTGTCTCTTCGTGAAATGGCAGCATCTCACACTATTTTGGTGGTGGCAGGTCCGAAATCTAGAGAACTGCTGCAATCGTTATCACCGCGTTGTAACTGGTCCAATACTGCTTTTCCATGGATGGGTGTGCGGGAAATGACGCTGGGTCATGCCTCTGTAACGGCAATGCGTGTCAGTTTCTCGGGTGAGCTGGCCTATGAACTGCACGTGCCGAACGAGCAGTTATATCTGGTTTGGATCCTTATCAATCAGGCGGGTGTTGCATTTGGTTTGTCGTATTTTGGCTTGTACGCTACTGAATCCATGCGCATGGAGAAAGGTTATCTGCATTGGAAAGCCGATTTGATTTACGAGCGAAACCCAATAGAGACAGGACTTGCACGGTTCGTTGACTTGGAGAAATCTGATTTTGTTGGCAAGCAAGCCTTGTTAAATCAAATTAAGCAAGGAGCAACTAAGGTGTTAGTGACCGTAACCGTGGCGTGCGATACGGCCACCGCTCATGCCGGGGATTCTGTGTATTGCGGATCCGAATGGGTTGGCAGTGTAACCTCTGGTGGGTATGGTCATCGTGTTAACAAAAATATCGCGTATGCGTTTGTTTCACCTCAACACGCTAAAGAAGGCACAGAGTTGAAGATTCTTATATTAGGCAAACTCTATAGGGCTGAGGTGTGTAGAGCTTGTTTATACGATGAAACACATACTCGGGTTCGAGCCTAATTTTTGTATGAGCAAGTGATTGGGTAAGGCGAGCGGTTTTCCATCAGTGAGCACAGTACTCGCCATACATTGGCGAAGAACTGCGCAGTTTGTGGGTGTTCCGCTGTTTTGCTCTCTTAGTCCTGCATTGTTATCGTTTCAATTGCAAGGTCATTCTTAATCACATCTGTGTCACTGACAACGGCCATTAATCAATATCAATGATGTTCCTCGTAGGTTTTAATATATGGATCAGCCTGTTTCGGAACGGTCTGGCGTTCAATCATGCGACGAACTTGTGGAGTTTCAACGCCTTGATGTAATTGTTTAAGGGTGTCGGATACGTCTGAATCGGAAACTGTGCGGCGTTGATTATGGCGTATATATTCCACCCAGGTGGCAACGTAATACTTTTCAGTCCAGATATTCGGGTGCTCAAGATTGCGTAACAGTGACCATCGCCGAGCACCGTCGCGCATCCGAATTCGTCGCCGCCTCGTCATTGCCTGCAAAAATGCAGGTATGTCTTTTTCACCAATGTCAAAGTCGATTGTTATCATAATTGGACCGGTTTGCGGTTTGAGCTGCACAGCCAGTGTGGGCTCGATAAACTGGTTGAGCGGATCCAGATTGAGGCGACCAAACTCCGGTAACGGCAATACATAACCAGCGAAAGCGCCCAGTAAAATCGTTGTGGCGGAGGCGATCAAGGCGAATTGCAACCCGTAGGTCTGCGCCACCAGTCCCCAAACCCAGCTGCCAAGCACCATGCCAGCTGCATTGCCCATCATATAGAATGACAAGGCACGACCAACCACCCAACGTGGGGTGGAGAGTTGTAACGAGACGTTAAGTAGCGCATTGGTGGTGACCCAGCATGCACCGCATAGTGACAAAGCGATACCAGTGAGGGCAATGCCGTGTCCTGTGGACAGTAACAGCGTGCCGAGAGCTGTGCCAACAAATGTTGTACGAACGATAGTTTCGTTGTCGAATTTTGCACGTATTTTTGCGTTACCAAGAGCTCCGACAACTGCACCAAAGCCAAATAAGCCGAGTAAAAATCCATAGGTTGAAGCGCTACCACCGAGCAGATCGCGTGCAATGAGCGGCAGCAAGGCCTGCACAGCGATTGCCGATAATCCGAATATAAAGCCGCGAAGAATAATATTTAGTAGGTTTGGAGACAGACTTACGTATTGAAATCCAGCACCTGTTGCACGAGTGAACCGCTCACGAGGTAAAGATGACACCGGTGTCGGCCTACGCCATAGAGTCAACGCGACAATCAGAGCGACGTAACTCAGCGCGTTCATTGCGAAGGCCGCTGCAGCTCCGGCGGCAACAATAATCATCCCACCCAAGGCCGGGCCGATACTGCGCATAATGTTGAAGGACATGCCGTTGGCCATGACCGCCGCGGGTACCTGCTCACGCGGGACAATATCGCCCACAGAGGCCTGCCAGGAGGGATTGTTTAGTGCACTTCCACAACCGATAAGGAACGTAAAAGTAAGAAGCAGCCAGGGTGTTAAAAGGCCGAAGTAGGTGAACAGAGTCAACCCGACAGAGACCACTAACATTGATATTTGTGCAATGAGCATCATCCGACGCCTGTCGTAGTTATCCGCCAGCACACCGGCAAATAGCGACAGCCCCATTATCGGTAAGGTTGTGGAAGCCGTTACCAACGCCACCATGGACGGGGAATCGGTCAGGGTTGTCATCGTCCAACCTGCCGCAACGGCTTGAACCAGTCCGCCGAGGTTGGAGATTAATGTAGCCACCCACAGAGACCGAAATACGGGGTTGCCAAACGGCGCCAGAGGTGTTGAAACACTCGGTGTGCCTTGGTCGCTCATGAAATGGCTTTATCTGGGTGTGTCACGAACTGATAGTTGATTGGTGCATGGATCGATCAGTCCCACATGATGCTAGTTGATTCCAGTGCCACCGCCTGATGTTCGTGGCTAGTGAAGCGCTAAGCTATTGATTGTAAGATGATAATTGTCAGTCAAATGTAAATGTCGGCAGGCTGTTCTACTGAAAAAATAGTGTAATGAAGCCTAGCTTAATGCCTGCGCGGTCACGATGACGCCATCGGAATCCGTGTAGACGTAGTCCCCGGGTCTGAAATTCGCGCCACCAAAAGACAATGGAATGTCGCGTTCAGCCTGCGTGACCGGAATGGATTTCCTTGGGCAAGTGCCCAGTGCGTAAAGCGCCACTGGAATGTCTTTGATCTGCAGTGAGTCTCTGATATACCCGTTAACGATAATGCCAGCGTAACCACTTGCCCACGCAAACTTCATGAGGTTCTCTCCTACAATTGCGTAGTAATCTTGCTTCGAGTCCACAACGACCACTTTTCCTTGGCCATTCTCGTCGCGCAATAGTGTGATGAGATCGGAATTGTTGCGATTTAATTGGATGGTGACAACCGTTCCCTGACACGCAATAGCGCCGCCGTAATTTGAATATCCAGGGCCGAGCACCGATATAGCATCTGGATAGGTGTCGCAAAAATCAGCGGTAAAGTCGACCATATTTCACTCAAAATTTTAGATGCCATACCCGGCGGGAATGGACACGAGCCGGAGATTTTACCACCTCAGCGTCTCAGTGCAGTGGGGGCTTTTGATACTATAGGCCGCTGGATACAGGGCGCGTGATAAATGAAGGTGGTAACAGGTGTGATTGGCAATGATATCCATGTTGTTGCCAACCGATTAATGGATCTGTCGCTCAATGCGAGAGGCTACGAGGTGTTCAATCTGGGTGTTAACACCTATTTAGAAGAGTTCTTCGATGCGGCTGTTGAGACAGGGGCTAAGATCCTGCTGATCTCCTCACTCAACGGCGAAGCCGAGGGCTGGAGTCGTGAGGTCAAACTGCTCAAAGCTAAGTACAAAAACCTTGATCAGCTCATTATGATGATTGGCGGTAATCTCACGGTGGGTAGCGGTAATAGCGATGACATTGTGCCGCGTTATAAAAATTACGGTTTTGACCTAGTGTGTCATCAGGTGGATTTAAATACTGGTCTGGACATGCTTGAAGACTATATCCAGCAACAGGCGCACTTACAAGAAACTGCGAATACATGAGCCAACTACAAGAAGAACGAGAAATCATTCTCGGCAATGAAAATGTCGATACGTTTGATTTTGATGAAGTGCGCGAATTTGTCAAAAGTGCCGATGAGAAGCTGTTCATATCACATCATTTTGCTACCAACGAAAAGATGTTGGTGCAACCTCGCGGTGGATTTCCCACCTATGAAAAACAGTTCGCACTATACGAGTTTTTTGTCGATGCTAACGTCGATGTGTTGCCATTGACTATCGATTCAAATTCCCGCCTTAATGACTACACCACCGCGAAGAAAATGCTGCGCTTAAGCGAGGCAAACGAAGTCGATATGCTCAATGGTTACCCGTTGGTTAATCATGGATATCGCAGTACTCGAAAAATGATGACGCACTTTAATCATCCGGTAAGCTTGCGCCACGGCACACCTGATGCGCGATTGTTGATTGAAATTGCTATTGCCTCGGGTATTTTCGAAATCGAAGGTGGACCGATTACTTATTTGTTGCCTTATTCCAAGAACTTCCCACTCGATAAAGCATTCTTATATTGGAAGTATGTTGAACGAGTGTGTGCTGACTACTCAACACTTAATAAACCCATCAATCGGGAATCGTTTGGACCTCTCACAGCAACCCTTGTGCCGCCCGCCATCACGATCGTTATCCAACTGCTGGAAATGTTGCTGTCTTTGGAGGAGGGCGTTAAGTCGTTCTCGGTTTCTTTCTCCCAACAAGGCTCCATGATTCAAGATATCGTTACTGGCAAGGTCACGCGAAAGCTTGCCGAGTTTTACGCCTCACAAATTGGCTGTGAGGATGCGGTTATCAATCTTGTTTATCACCAATGGATGGGGGCGTTTCCGATGAACAGAGATTCTGCTGATCAGTTGATAAATATGTCAACAGTCATTGCTTCCATGGTTGGTGCTGACAAAATCATTACTAAGACACGTGAAGAAGCTGTTGGTATACCGACCAAAGAGGCCAATGCTCAGACAGTGGCCAATACTCAGTACACGTTGAGGATACTGAGCGGACTTCCTGCTATAACCGATGAGCATGAGGAGGAAATATTGACCTCTGAAGTGCACGCGATTATGGAGGCTATTTTTAATGATCCGGCTGACACACTTTGGCGCAAAGTATTCAACTCCATAAAAAACGGCATCATCGATGTACCTTTTTCACCACACATTATCAATCACAATAAGATGATCACTATTCGTGACTCTCAAAAAAATATTCGGATAATAGAACGTGGCAATGTACCGATTCCCGATCATTGTTACGCCTATGAGAAATCATGCTGTGATTTAAATAAAGACACCACGAGTATCGTCAACGATATCATTCACGATATAGGAATCATGCAGTGAGTACCGATCATGAAAAACTACTGATTGATATTGGCAGTACCTATTTTAAAGTCAGCACGGCAACCAGCATTGAGCAACATTTCCGAGATTTCAATAAGCAGATTCTTGACGACTTAATGCACAAGTGTGGCGATACCGTGCAAAACTATTCGGGCAACGATATTCATATCTGTTCATCTGCCAATGGTGGCTTAAGTACGTTAATTATCGGGCTTACACAGTCTTACTCCTTGAAATACGCGACTAATATAGCTTTCAACGCTGGCATCAATATTATTGATTCCATAATATTTCAGAATATTGAAGATTATTCAGT
>CALKXZ010000196.1 GCA_938003775.1 uncultured Granulosicoccus sp.
TCTGCCCGGTTGGTGCACTGACCGCCAGGCCGTCTCGTTACACCGCTCGGTCCTGGGAGCTAACACAGCAACCGGCGGTCTCGCCGCACGATTCGATCGGTTCCAATGTGTTTGTTCATCTCGACGGAAGTACTGTTAATCGTGTTGTCCCGCGAGATAACGAATCCATCAACGAGGTGTGGATCGCAGATCGCGATCGATTCAGCTACCAAGGTTTAAAGAGCGCTGATCGGCTTGAGTCGCCAATGGTGCGAGTAGACGGTCAGCTACAGGCGACCGATTGGCCAACTGCATTGAGCGCTGCTGCTGAACGCTTGAAAGACCAAGAATTAGGTGTGCTGGTTTCCCCCAGCATCAGCTTAGAAGAGCTGTATTTGAGTCAGAAACTCGCACGTTCATTGGGTACCAGCAACATAGACCATCGGCTGGGCCAGGTGGATTTCTCAGCGCAGGATTCAGCACCGGTTATGCCTTGGCTAGGTATGCAATTAAATGATCTTGAAACGTTGGATGCTGCGCTGCTGGTGGGTTCCAACATTCGTAAAGACCAACCTATTGCTGCGTTGCGGCTACGAAAATCTGCACTGAAAGGTGCGTCCATCAGTTTCATCAACCCCAAGCACTTTCCGTTGCATTTCGATGCAGCCGAGATGATAACCGCACGCTATGATTACATGGTGTCAGAGCTGTATTGTGTGGCTCAGGCCGCTGGTGCTGACCTGTCAACTATGCGTGATGCGCCAACTGCGCAGTGCAATGAAAAACATCAACGCATTGCTGATACGCTGACAGCAGGGGCGCGCGCCGCTGTTTTTCTAGGCAACATTGCCGTTCATCATCCGGCTTTTGCACAGTTGCAGTTCCTGGCCAATGCGTTGGCCAAAGCCACGGATGCAACGCTGGGCATGTTACCGGAGCGATCAAATACCGCAGGTGCTTGGTTGGCGGGTGTACTACCGCACAGAGCTGCCGGTGGTAAGACTTTGGGCCAGGACAGTGTCGGCAAAAATGCCTGGCAGATGATTGAATCACCACTTAAGTCTTATCTGTTGGTTGGCTGTGAGCTGGAGTTTGATGCGGCTAACCCTGCGCAAGCCATGAAGGCGCTTAGCAATGCCGATAGTGTGGTGGCCATCAGTGCCTACCTCAGTGAGAGCTTGTCACAGCATGCAGATGTCATCTTACCGGTAGCAACGTTTACTGAAAGCTTTGGAACCTACGTCAATGCGACGGGTAGCTGGCAGAGTATGCGAGGGGCAACCCAACCACCTGGTGATGCAAGGCCTGCGTGGAAAGTGTTTCGTGTGCTGGCTGATGAACTGGCGCTGACCGGGTTTGATATCGACAGCCCCGAAGCGATAGCCCGTGAACTGCAAGGGCAGTGTGGCAACGTTCAATTGGATAACTTAACGCAGTTTAGCCAGACACCGTCTTATGCATCACCTGAGGATGCGCCGTTGCTCAGAGCAGGGGAAACACCTATCTATGCAACCGA
Organism: uncultured Granulosicoccus sp.; assembly: GCA_938003775.1. Taxonomy (GTDB): domain Bacteria; phylum Pseudomonadota; class Gammaproteobacteria; order Granulosicoccales; family Granulosicoccaceae; genus Granulosicoccus. The sequence goes on from CALKXZ010000196.1 coordinate 1,496, forward strand.
TGCGATTGTCCGGCGCTCACAACCGCTGCAAAAATCATTTGATGGCAAACAGGCCTTCGCATCGATGAACGAGACTCAATGGCAACATTTGTCATTGACTGACGGTGATTCGGTGCGTGTGCAACAAGATGGTTCGGTTATAACCCTACCGGCTAAATTGGATAACAACGTGCCATCAGGGTGCGTATGGGTGCCAGCGGGGCTTCCCGAGACCGCTGCACTGGGCACGGTCTTCGGCGCAATCGAGGTGAGTAGAGCCTGATGGATGCACTGATTCTAACGATCACCACGATCCTTAAAATTGTTGTGGTGCTGGTGCCGCTCATTTTGTGTGTGGCCTACCTAACTTTGGCAGAACGCAAAGTTATAGGCTCTATGCAAGTTCGGGTCGGCCCAAATCGTGTTGGTTTTCGTGGCCTTGGCCAGCCGTTTGCCGATGTATTCAAACTGCTGTTTAAAGAGGTGATCGTACCAACCAGTGCGTCGCGTTTTTTGTTTCTGACAGCCCCCATCCTGTCATTGGCACCGGCCGTTGCTGCCTGGGCGGTTATTCCATTTGCAGATGGTTGGGCGGTGTCTGATGCTAACGCTGGGCTGTTGTATGTGTTAGCCATGACGTCCATCGGTGTTTACGGTGTAATCATCGCCGGTTGGGCGTCGAATTCAAAATATGCGTTCCTAGGCGCTATGCGTTCGGCTGCGCAAATCGTGGCCTATGAGATCGCGATGGGTTTTGCGCTCATCGGTGTGTTGATGATGGCAGGTAGCCTGAATCTGGGTGATATCGTACGGGCGCAGTCCGGTGGTTTTTTCAATTGGTATCTGTTCCCGTTGTTTCCGCTGGCTATTGTCTACTTTATATCCGGTGTGGCTGAAACTAACCGTGCCCCTTTCGATGTAGCCGAAGGCGAATCAGAGATTGTTGCAGGCTTTCATGTCGATTACTCCGGCATGGCGTTCGCGTTGTTTTTCCTGGCGGAATACGCCAACATGATTATGATCGCAGCGCTTGCCGCCATCATGTTCCTGGGCGGTTGGCTGTCGCCGATCGACGGTTTTGGCGATGGTGTCCATTGGTTCCTGATCAAGACCGCGGCAATGCTGTTCATTTTTCTATGGTTGCGTGCTACGTTTCCGCGCTATCGCTATGACCAGATTATGCGGCTGGGGTGGAAGGTATTCATTCCAATTACAATTGTGTGGATCGCCGTTGTTGGTTTTGCCATCTATTTTGAAGTGGGTCCGTGGTTCAGCACCGTGCGTTCGGGTGGGCTATGAGTAAGCGCTCTGGAGAATCAAGAACATGACAGGACAAATTGGCAAGTACTTCAAGAGCTTCACGTTGTGGGAGCTGCTCAAGGGCATGAGTTTGACCGGCAAATACTTTGTGTCCGGCAATATCACAATTCAGTACCCGGAAGAGAAAACGCCACAATCGCCGCGTTTTCGTGGCCTGCATGCACTGCGTCGTTATCCGAACGGTGAAGAGCGGTGCATAGCGTGCAAATTGTGTGAGGCTGTTTGTCCGGCGTTGGCCATAACGATTGATTCGGAGCAGCGTGATGACGGTACCCGGCGTACCACACGTTACGATATTGATCTATTTAAATGCATATTTTGTGGTTTTTGTGAAGAGGCTTGCCCGGTGGATTCCATCGTAGAGACGCGAGTTTTTGAATATCATTTTGAAAACCGCGGTGAGCAGATAATGACTAAGGACAAGCTGTTGGCCATTGGCGATAAGTACGAAGCGCAAATAGCGGCCGATCGTACCGCTGATGCTCCCTTTCGTTGATGGTCCCGACTTGCGCCGACCCTAACCAGGACTAACCAGTGACTTTTGAACTGTTTGTTTTCTACCTGTTTGCGGCCATTATGGTCTTTGCGGCAGCGCGTGTTATTTCGGCACGTAATCCAGTGCACTCGGCCATGTTTTTGGTGCTGACTTTTTTTACCTGCTCAGCAATCTGGCTGCTGCTGGAGGCGGAATTCCTAGCGATCACGCTGGTACTCGTGTACGTCGGCGCCGTGATGGTGCTGTTTCTGTTTGTTGTCATGATGCTTGATGTCAACGTAGAACCATTACGTGAAGGTTTCGTGAAGTACCTGCCTGTGGGTTTGCTGGTTGGGGCGATTATGCTCGTGGAAATGGTATTTCTACTAACCCAGCGCTACTTTAAAGCGGAACAGTTTCCGATTCCTGCGCGCAGCAGCGCAGATGCTATGAGCAACACCGAATCGTTGGGCAGATTACTCTACAGCGAATACCTGTTTCAGTTTGAAATTGCTGCAATCATTCTGCTTGTGGCGATTGTTGCTGCTATTGCACTGACCATGCGCCGCCGTCCGCTCACCAAGTATCAGACGCCTTCGGAACAGGTGGGCACACGCAAAGAAGAGCGTTTGCGAGTTGTTCAGATGCCATCCGAGAAGCGATCATGATTACCTTGTCTCATTATCTTGCGCTTGGCGCACTGCTGTTCTGTTTGAGCGTGGTAGGTATTTTTTTAAACCGCAAGAATGTGATCATTCTGTTGATGTGTATTGAGCTGATGCTGTTATCAGTGAATATGAATTTTGTGGCGTTCTCGTATTTTCTGGGGGACGGCGCCGGACAGATATTTGTCTTCTTTATCCTGACCGTTGCGGCTGCGGAGGCGGCCATTGGTTTGGCCATTTTGGTGGTTCTGTTCCGTAACCGATCCACCATCAACGTTGCAGATCTCGACGCACTCAAAGGTTAGTCTGGATAATCGTGAAGCTACTCTACACACTCATACCGCTAGCGCCTTTACTGGCAGCGATCATAACTGGTTTGTTCGGTCGAAAGATCGGCCGGATACTTTCTCATCGAGTCACTATCGCAGGTGTTGCGTTTTCATTGCTTCTGTCTGTATACGCGTTCTTTCATGTGGTGATTGGCGGTGCGGCTCCCTTCAATGAGACGCTCTACACCTGGCTGATCAGTGGCAACATTCGCTTCGAAATTGGCTTTCTAGTCGACAATCTAACGGTGCTGATGCTGTTAGTGGTGAACTTCGTATCGCTTATGGTGCATATCTACACCATTGGTTATATGCACGACGATGACGGTTATCAGCGCTTCTTCTGCTACATATCGCTGTTCACGTTTTCGATGCTAATGCTGGTCATGTCCAATAACTTTTTGCAGCTGTTTTTTGGCTGGGAAGCGGTGGGTACCGTGTCTTATCTACTGATTGGTTTTTACTACAAGAAAGAGACAGCAATCTTCGCCAACATGAAGGCGTTTCTGGTGAACCGGGTAGGGGATTTCGGTTTCATACTGGGCATAGCCGCCATTGTCATGTACACCAACAGCCTGGCATACACGGACGCCTTTACGGCAGCGCCTACGCTGGTGGGTCAAACCATTAATCTGGTGGGTGGCGCTGAATGGGATGTGCTGACAGTCATCTGCATATTGCTGTTTATCGGTGCCATGGGTAAGTCGGCACAAGCGCCACTGCACGTCTGGCTACCTGATTCCATGGAAGGTCCGACGCCCATTTCGGCGTTGATTCACGCAGCGACGATGGTTACCGCTGGTATCTTCATGGTGTCACGCATGTCGCCGTTGTTTGAGTTATCCGAAACTGCATTGAGTTTTATTTTGATCATTGGTGCGTTCACGGCGTTTTTCATGGGTCTTATTGGCATGGTGCAGAACGACATCAAACGGGTAGTGGCCTATTCAACGCTATCGCAACTGGGTTATATGACAGTGGCATTGGGCGTCTCGGCGTACTCTGCGGCTATGTTCCACCTGATGACCCATGCATTCTTCAAAGCGCTGCTGTTTTTAGCCGCAGGTTCGGTCATCATTGCGATGCACCATGAACAAGACATCAGAAAGATGGGTGGGTTGCGTAAGAAAATGCCCATCACCTACTGGACGTCACTGATCGGCTCACTTGCGTTGATCGGTTTTCCGCTGTTCTCCGGATTCTATTCCAAGGACATCATTATCGAGGCGGTGCACGCCTCATCCATTCCAGGTGCATCGATTGCCTATTGGGCTGTGCTTGGTGGTGTTTTTGTCACAGCCTTCTATTCGTTTCGACTGTTCTTCCTGGTGTTCCACGGTAAGCCGCGCATGGATCAGCATACGCTGGATCATGTTCAGGAATCACCCAGAGTGGTTACCGTACCGCTGATTCTGCTGGCGATCCCGTCGCTGGTCATCGGCTTCCTGACAGTCAGTGCCGTGGTATACGGCGATTATTTTAAGGATGTGATTTATGTGGCATCGGCCCACGATGTGCTTGGTAAGTTAGGCGAGATCTACCACGGTCCTGTGCAGTTTGTGTCACATGCGTTTCAAGCACCGGTTGTGTACCTTGCTTTTGCCGGTGTGATTACCGCTTTTGTGTTTTACATGATGGCCCCAGGTATCCCCGCTTTTCTGGACGCTAAACTGGGTTTTCTGCGCCGAATACTGGATAACAAATTCGGCTTTGATGACTTCAATCAGGCGGTATTTGCGCGGGGCAGTGTGGGCCTGGGTCAGCAGCTTTGGCAGAAGGGCGACGTAAAATTAATCGATGGAGCCCTTGTTAACGGTGCTGCCAACAGCGTGGGCCTGATAGCCGGCATTACGCGCAACCTGCAA
>CALKXZ010000197.1 GCA_938003775.1 uncultured Granulosicoccus sp.
TGCGGTATCGACCGGTACCAGGCCGCGCTTACGGTTCTGTATTAACTGTCCATCACGCAACATCGCACCCACCCGACGGCGCAACGCCTCCATCGCATCCGCATCACCCATCAGATTCAGTTTGTCAGCCAGTGCCTCGAAATCCACGGGACCCTTCTCTGCAGTCAATACACTTGTGATGAATTCTCGACTAGCGATGGGACGTGGGTATTTCGCTTGCTCACGGTTACGGTGTGGATCGTCACCGACAGGCTTTTTTACGCGTTTTTTAGCGCTCATTGGGTTGCGTCTAAGGTCATAAAGTAAGAAGGGTACGCCAAAGTGTTGCTCACAAGTGATTGTCAACCGTAAATGTTGCAAAGCAAGGTTTGACTAATGGGGCAAGCTTAGGTACATTTCGCGCTTCTCGAGTATGCACTCGAGCCTCACTTCGTGCCGAGGTGGCGGAATTGGTAGACGCGCATGCTTCAGGTGCATGTATCCTTTGGATGTGGAGGTTCAAGTCCTCTTCTCGGCACCATACTGTCTAAATCGGACAGTACGCACAGTGCACTGCGCATGGAATGACGCATGAACCACTCTGCAGGTCAAAAAACAGTCAAATTCCTTGCTGTGTATCTGTTTTTGCCAGCAGATTTAACGATACACTGCCCGCAGGGGAGAGTTGCATGCCGCTGCCGGGACGCCGCACCTGTACTTGCGGTACAGCCAACGTTCGATGGCGAGTCGGACGGAACAACTCTCAATTGAAAATTCTGATCGGGATAATCAGACGTGAAAGTGACTTTTCTCTACGCATTACCAGTGGTGGCATTCATCCTATGTTTAACCACACCCGTATTCAGTGGGGACCCCCGGAAACTGTACCGATCGAAACAGTCCAGGCGGCAGTTCCGGAATCGGCAGCTCATTGCACGATGGTTGGTCGGTGCTTTATTGCTGGCAACGATCCTCACCTTGTTGAAGCCAGTGGCCGAACTTCCGCCCGCATTGCAGGGCCTGGTATTGCTGGGCATATTTTGTGCGCCTTTGTTACCTGTGTTGCTCGGCATCCGTCTGTGGCGCCAATACAAAGATTCCGGCAACCCTAAACGTCGAGTGTCAGACGACCAACCGAGCAAAATGCAGGCGCCTGACGCAACGGAGCAAGCCACGGGCACGCAAGCCAGCCGACATTTGAGATCCGATGTTGCCACAGGTAACGCTATGGGTAACGCCGTGAATGTGGGTTCATCGCTAGACCTAACCGCCGCAGGGCAAGCAAACCGGCAGCGCGCTGCGACGACTCAACCAACTGTAGGCACTCAAGCTGCAGGCATTCAAGCCAAGTCAAACAACCTTGCTCAACGGCCCTTAACAGCTCGCACATCACAGGCGGCTACCGCTGTGTTAGCGGCTGATTCAACCGCTAACAACGTTGACCTCAGCACCGGGCAGCCCCACATGGGTCGTGTCAGCCTGAATGCCGACCGGCCAACAGGGCATAAATCCTACGCTGATACCAGCCAATCGCAAGGTGCTGATCTCACCATAGACACCTCGCAGCTAGAAATCGCTGACCTCACTATTGATACCGCACAGCCGGACGTCACTGACCTCACCATTGACACCTCACAACCAGAATTCTCTGACCTGAGCATTGAAAGTATTGAGTCAGAAGCCGCCGACCTAACTGTCAACACTGCTGAGCTTGCTGCCGACCAGACACTCGACGCCACCCACCTGGCTGAAGCCGACCAGACGATTGACACGAGTAGTTTTCTGGATCAGACCCTGAACGCTGACAACTTGCTCGACCAAACGATCGATGCCAATGCCAACATTGACCCTGATTCCACCGTTTCGGTACATCTGGAAAATTTTGACACAGTGCATGGTTATCATGACGTTGGGGTGGATGAGGAGCTGGCACAGAATCTTCCATCCACGGGTAGATCAAACGCCCAACCGCCTGACCCGATGCAGAGCTCGCCAGTAGACACGGCAATTGCATTAGCTAAGCGAAATTTTGCTGAGAAACATAAAAGCGTGAACACTGACTCAGGTCAGTATTTGTCAGTAACCAGCCCAACCGAACTGAAACAATTGGTCAGTGCGCTGCAGTCAGACAAGCTCAAACTGCAGAAGCTGGTCATTGCCCAACAGGCTGTTATAGATTCCGAACGGCAATCACACGCTAAAACTCGGCTGGTTGCCAAGGACGCGATAAAGATTATGCGCGGCGCACGAGAAGGGCAGAAAGTTGCAGAGAAGCTAGCTCGCCGAGAACGCGCTGAACGACTGCGCATTCAAGGCGAGTATACGAAAACCAGGCGGGCACTGAAAAATGCCCTGTCAGTAGCCCGGCCTGAGCAGCCGAAAGCATCGGCTTAGCGTCTTGCAGTAATCAGACAGGCACCTGTCCAAAAGGCCATTGTATTACGACGTTTTCCTGCCGCTCTGGTCCGGTAGATACTAAATGGACAGGCGCTTCTGACAGCGTTTCAAGCCGTGAAATATAAGCCTGCGCCGCTGCTGGCAAATCGGACCACTGGCTCACACCGGCTGTGTTGGATTGCCACCCTGGCATGGACTCGTATACCGGTTCACATCGTGCCAGATCATCAGCACCAATGGGCGGATGATCCAACTGCTGGCCATCGAGCTTGTAAGCCACACAGATATTAATGGTCTCCAGCGCATCCATGACATCCAGCTTAGTCAGGCAGATACCGGAAATACCATTCAAGATGCAAGCACGTCGAACAGCCACCGCATCGAACCATCCACATCGACGTTGCCGCCCTGTTGTGGCGCCAAATTCGTTACCACGTTCGCCCAGTACAGTACCCACCTCGTCAAACAGCTCTGTTGGAAAAGGCCCGGCACCCACTCTCGTGGTGTAGGCCTTAGTGATACCGAGTACGTAGTCGATTGAACCAGGACCACAACCACTGCCCGAACAGGCCGCGCCAGCCACCGTATTGGATGACGTCACATAGGGGTAGGTGCCGTGGTCAACATCAAGCAAGGTACCCTGAGCACCTTCAAACATGATTCGGTTACCAGCACCACGGTGCGCATGAATCAGCCCAGGCACATCAGCAATCAGAGGCCTAAAGCGCTCGGCCTGCACACGCGCATCTCGTTTGATCGCGTCAGCATCCACAGCGTCCATACCGTGACCTTCCAGAGTTGCATTATGGTAAGCGCAGGCAATATCAATTTTTTCATCGAATCGCTGTAGATTCATTAAATCCTGCACGCGCACTGATCGCCGGGCCACCTTGTCTTCATAAGCTGGACCGATACCACGACCGGTTGTACCGATGGCGTTTCGCCCAGCCGCTTTCTCGCGCGCTTGATCCAGAGCAATGTGATAAGGCAGGATCAATGGGCAGGCGCCGCTTATACGCAGGCGTTCCTCTACGGGTACACCACGCGCGCGCAGCCCATCAATCTCAGCGAACAGTGCATCAGGGGATACGACCACGCCGCTGGCAATGATGCACATTACGTTTTCGCGTAAAACACCACTGGGGATTAGATGCAGTACGGTCTTCTCACTGCCGATAACGAGTGTGTGACCCGCATTGTGACCACCTTGAAAGCGCACAACCAGCGAGGCTTGCTCGGTAAGCACGTCAACAATCTTGCCTTTACCTTCGTCGCCCCATTGAGTGCCAAGCACCAGCACACTGTTTGCCATACGATCTGATCTCGGTTTTTAATACTGCTGTTTAGCTCAGGCCCTAGGTCCCGGCAGGTGGTCAGTGACACGTGATAACGCATCACGGTTTCGTTAGAGAGGTTCGATTATCCAGTTACCGTCACGGTATACCAGTTCGCGTTCACAACGGCAGCTACTGGCACTCATTGTTGAGTCCTGCAAGGCAAATACAACTCGCTCCCCTGCCGCTCGCAATTCGCGGACGTACTGCCAAAGTTCAGCACTGGGTACTTGATTAACCCAGATACCGCGATCCGCCGGGGTCATGCTGTGTTCTATCTGCCGTTTTGCCAACGCCAGTTTTATCAAATCGCCACTAAACCCTGTCGCTGGCCTGGCCCTGCCGAACAGTTCTCCGATCGCGTCATAGCGCCCGCCTCGAGCGAGTTCGGATCCTGACAGGTCATAAAGGGCGAACAACATGCCGGTGTGATAGCGATATCCTCTGAGCTCTGCCAGGTCCAGATGTACCGTCAGGCCCGGATGCGACAGGTGCACGGATGCAATGACCTGTTGTAGATTATTCAGCGCAGCCTCAACCTGTGTACCCGCATCTGCGAACGCCAAACGTGCCTGAGCCAGTACGGTGTTGCTGTCTCCCCGCAAACTGGAGAGCTGTTGAAAATGGTGCTTCACCGTATCGCTGGCACGGGATGATTCCAGTAGCGTTTGCACTTGCGGATGAGAGCCACTGAGCAGTGCACTGAAAAGCTGCTCCTGTTCCTCTGCTGACAGTCCCGCATTATTGATCAGGCCACGAAACACCCCTACGTGCCCGACATCCAGCAACACCTCAGTCTCCTGCAGCCCAGCGATGAGCACGGTATCTAGCATCAACTGGATAATTTCCACATCGCTACCAGGACCTGCGTGACCAAATAGTTCTGCACCGAATTGCAATGGCGTGCGGCTACCGCCAGCGCCGTCGGTTCGCGCGCGCAGCACGCTCCCGGTATAAAACAATCGATTGGGTTGCTCCCGGCTGAGTGCGTGAGCATCGATGCGCGCAACCTGCGGGGTCATATCGGCACGGATTCCCAGTGTGCGACCGTTGTGTTGATCAATTATCTTGAAAGTCTGAAGATCTAACATCTCACCGGTACCAGTGAGCAGGCTATCCAGATACTCAATCAGTGGTGGCATCACTAACTCGTAGCCACAACGATAGCTACTGTCCATAATCTGCCGGCGCAAAGACTCGACACGCCAGGCATCCTCAGGCATGAGTTCATTGACACCGTCAGGCAGAAGCCACCGGTCTGTGCGCAGATCGTTCAGGTTTTTCAAAGTCAGCGCACAAATGTTAGTAGGACGACGCCCGCTATCATACTGGACAAGCCGATTAGGCGCATTCGACTCTCATCGAGTTCAAGCATTGCCTTGATCGCACTCTTATACGCATTCGGACTCAGAAAAGGCAGGATCCCCTCCAATACAAGCACAAGACATAGTGCCGTCAGTATGTCGACTAACATATGACGACCACCGATAACGAGTGCCCTGAATACCCGGTATGTCTAGACCAGAGCACAAGCCGCTTTAACGACTGTGCCCCGATGCGGACAGGCAGTGTAGTTAGTCTGATGCTCAGTGGTGCTCGACTCAGGACTAGGGCTTGGCTTGCGATGCCGACACCGGACCATTGAAGTACTTGAAAAATTCAGAGTCCGGTTTTAGCAGTAACACATCCCCGCTGCCACTAAACGCCGAGCGATACGCACTCAAACTACGGTACAAGCTATAAAATTCGGGATTCTCGGAGTACGCCTCGGCATAGATACGAGCCGATTCTGCATCACCGGTACCCCGAGTCTGCTCAGCGGTTGAGTAGGCTTCGGCGAGCAGTTCTTCTCGAATTCGATCCGCAGATGCGCGAATTTTCTTCGCTTCCTCTTCACCTTGTGAACGAATTTCTCGGGCAATTTTTGCCCGGTCTTTTTCCATTCGCTGGTACACAGATTCGCGTACATCGTCTGGTAATTCGACCTTCTTGATGCGCACATCGATGATATCGATACCCAAATTCTCGGCCTGCTGATCGACTGAAGCTTGGATCTCCTCGCGCAATGACGAGCGAGCAGACGACACAACTTCACGAATCGTTCGCCGGCCAAACGCATCCTTAACTCCCTCTCGTACAAACTGAGTGAGTCGGCTATTGGCTCGCGATTCGATACCACCCAGACGGGTGTAAAAGGTCTCTGAGTCAGCAATTTTCCATTTAATGAACGAATCGACAATGACGTTCTTCTTTTCATTGGTCAATACACGCTCAGGCTGAACATCCAGCGTCAAAATTCGCCGATCGAACTTATAAACACGTTCCAGAAACGGGATTTTGAAATGCAGACCGGGCTCATATTCAGACTCTGTTATTTCACCGAGAAACAACTTAATTGCCCGTTCGCGTTCACCGACGGTGAAGATCATCGAACTGCCTAGCAGTAGCAATAGTGCAAGCCCAATCAGGACAAGCGGATTAGCCAGTTTGTTCATCGAATACTCCCTCGGTCACGTGAGCGTAATTCATCACGCGACGGCAGGTTAATCTCTTTGGGCAGGTCCGAGAACCGCGGTGAATCGTTACTGAGGCTGTTTAGCGGTGACTCGCCACCCAGCGAACTGTTATCGGTGCGCAGCTTTTTTTGATTCACCAGCTGGTCAATCGGCAGATACATGAGGCTGTTGCCCCCGTCATTGTCGATCATGACCTTATTAGTGTTGCTTAGTACCGTTTCCATTGCTTCTAGATACAGCCGTTCGCGGGTAACCTCAGGGGCTTTGCTGTATTCAGTCAGCAACGATAGGAATCGTTTTGATTCACCAAATGCAGACTGCTCAACCCGAGTCTTGTAGGCCTCAGATTCTTCCAGCGCGCGCTGCGCATCACCTCTAGCACGCGGCAACACCTCGTTACTGTAGGCCTGAGCCTCGTTTATAAAACGCTCTTTGTCCTCTCTGGCCTTGATGGCATCAGAGAACGCGGCTTGAACCTCTTCCGGTGGCTGCGCCCTCTCCAGGTTAACAGCAGTGACAAAAATGCCGGACTGATAATCATCAAGGACCTGCTGCAGGCTCGCCAGCGTGGTATTCCAAACAACGTCACGGCCGGTTGTTAACACCGACTCAAGCACGGTTGAACCAACGACTTCCCGCACAGCACTCTCCACTATTTCCTCAAGCGTACGATCCGGGCCACGCACGTTGAACAGGTAGTCCTCAG
>CALKXZ010000198.1 GCA_938003775.1 uncultured Granulosicoccus sp.
TGCTGTGACGTTAACAAGTATAACGGTAGCAGGTTCCAGCTCGGCCAGCGTCATGGTTTGTAACAGTAGCGGGTCTACTGATATGCGCGCGTCTCCCTTGATACGGATTGCTTGCTCAATACCGGGAATCAGAAACACCAGTCCGACGCGTGAATCACTAAGAATATTTCGCAGCGTATCAATCCGATTATTGCCACGCCTGTCAGGGATGGCGATGGTATGACGATCAACAACGCGAAACGCGTCACCGGAAAGGTCCCCGCGTGGAGAGCAGTCAACGCCGCCATCGGCCATGCTGGCGAGCACGAAGAACGGAGAATGGCTCAGCCATAGCTGCATTTGTTCAGTCAGATACGAATGAACCTTGGAGCGAGAACCAGACCTGGGTTGCGGGTAGTGCGTAGCCAGTTGCTCGAGCGTTTGAATCAGATGAGGATCAGACAAAGATGACACTGCGTGGCTGCGAAGAGTATCCACAACCTTGTAACAGATTCAGGGTATCAGGGGCAATCTATGCTGAAACAGAAATAGATGGCCCGCGAAGTAGCTCTGGCACTCTTCGCGGGCGGACTGGAACGGCTATGCGTTTTCAGTCATTGGCTTGACGAGGACTACTATACCCGCGCCGGTATGCCAGCATCGAGGAACGAGTTCAGGTTTTTGGTGCTGCCAGTGTTGAATCCATCACAAAACGCTCAGGCGCCAATAGTGGTCTGTGTGTTCAAAGGGGAGTGCTGCAGCGAGTCATGATAGGCGCGAATAGCATCCGCCAGTGCCGCTGCAAGTCGGTTCCGGTAATCCTCGGTATTCAGTTTCTCAGCTTCCACCTTATTGCTCAGTGGTGTCAGTTCAATTAACGCGCCTGGTGTGAAGCTGCGAGTCAGCACAAACAGCGTTTCCTCTTTGACACCGGCATTATCTGCCGTGGGATTCTCGAAGCTGACCTCGTTGAATACCCGCTGCTGCAGGGTGTGCGCCAAACGCTCTGAACCTTTTGTAAAGCTCATGTCCATGGCGCTCTTGCCAGCAACTTGCGTCAGTGGCTGCGAGCGGCTTGCCTGACTTTCCGCAATATTTTCAGGGCTGGCAAAGTAGGTTTCCACCAGTGTTATGTCGGTCTGTGGAAGATGATTGAAATGCAGGGAGACCACCATATCCGCGTTGGCTCGGCTGATGGCATTGACACGTGATTGCCGTGACAGGCCATGGTCATGGTTGCGTGTCAGCAGAACCTCGAACTCGTCGAACTCAGACAGAAACATTCGCGTACGACGCGCAATATCCAGCGTCAAGTTTTTTTCCAGAAGGCCGTTATGCGCCGTTGATCCAGGATCAATACCACCGTGTCCTGGGTCGAGCATGATGACAAAACGTGGCTTATCGTCACGCGGCTGTATAAATGAGCTATTGGCGATGAATCGTTGCCAGGCGGGGCGAGCAAATCCATCGGGCTGCAGAAATCCTGCAATCGGTTCAGGTGTAAAGGTCGTCAAATAGTTGACTTTCACCGAATCTGGCGTTGTGACGGAGGCTTCACTCCCGCTGCCGTACTGCGCTACCAGCGCGAGTAGGGCAATTGCCGCAAAACTGCTGCTGCCCAGTAGTTGGATGTTCATAGACGCAATTCACAAAAAAGTCAAATCTGTGAACTGTCTGCGCAATTAGTATGCCAAGTTTTTTTGTACTTTCTTTGCCAAGTGCTGGCCAATTTTCGGTGGCCTGCTCAGCGCTTGCGCAGAACCAGCGTTTGCATGGCCCGACCAACCACACCACTGGCATCAAACAACCTGGCGTCGGCAAGTCCGATACCACTGGATTCCCAATAACCCACACTTTCCGTGCCGAGCCATTCGCCGACCGGATCACGATGCAGCACCAGGGTCAGATCGGTATTCATAAACGTTACGTCTTGCGGTTCAGCATTACGGCCAAAGGCATTGCCACAATCTGCCAGTGGACAGATCCGCTGAAACGCACTGGGCGTTTCGTCGCTGAGTAACGGTACAGTCTTCAACCAGGCGCTGGTGGGTCCCGGGTGTTGATCGTTGCCTTGCGGGTAACGCGTGACAACGCCCGTGCCGTTAAACGCCGGCTTGCCGTGTAGCGTTCCGGTAATAGGGAACGGGCCCTCACTGGCTGATTCCGGCAAACCCATATTGGCGTGATGTGTTGGCATGTCAGATTGTTCCAATGTGCTCAGATGCATACCCGCTGCCGTGATGATGACCTTCCCGCTGCCATCAATTAGGCTCGCCTCGCTTAACGTTACTGTGCGGCCTTGCCGAACACTACTTGCCTCAATACTGAACCCTGCAAACGGTACCGGTCGCAGCAGGTTTACCGTTATGCGCGTCAGACGTTGCTCAGGTGCAAGACGTTCCATCGCGCGTGCCAGCAAACCTGTTGGTGGGCCGGCATGACAGGCGTTTTCGTCCCAAGGACCGCGAGTGTGTGCGGTGGGTTTGAACCAATGCTTGTCTGGGCTTATAAAGAAGCAATTGGGGATCATGGGCTAACTACTTAATGAAAAAGGCGCCTGATCAATATTAACGCAACCAGGGCCAGCCATCCGATAGTCACACTGCCAAGAAACCCATTGCTATCATCATTGGTGGCAACAAGCATATTGCTTCCACCTATTGCGCTGCCGTCAGCGTTAATTTCAAGCGGATTGATCGTGGCCTGCTGAATAGTTTCGGGTTGTGCATCTGCAAAAGTACGTTGGCGCGTAAATGCCGCAGGTTCAGCTGTAACAGGTTGTGGTGCTGACACAAATGGAATGGGCTGATCAACCGCGCGGATGACTATTTCCTGGTCACGATTGGTACCTTTGCCCAAGGTTAAAGTCCAGGTAGAGACGTCGGCCTCACAGCTTGCATCAAGGGTAGCTTCGCGGATGATAGGTTGCTCTGGCATGCCTGCGTTGTAGTTAAAAGTTGGGTCTGCGCTCATCTCTTCTGCAGACAACGTGGTGTAGAGCCTGGTCAGGTATTTGCCTTCAGGTAACAGTGCAACGCCCTCGCGAACAGGTTCCAGCTCGCGCTTGATCATTTCGGCGCGCAGTGTCGCTCTTGCACTCTGCAGCTCATCGGCAGTATAGATAGCGGCCAGTTCCTGCGGATTGAGGTAGAGATTTGTTGTTCTATCTTGTGGTAACGGCAGTAGTGACTGGACGAGTGCCACTGTACCAGTTGGATTGAGAGATAAAGAAATAGTGTTACCTATGTACTGCGCATCATCTGCAACAGTATCCAGTGACGCCAGGTTCGATTCGATATCCGCTGCTTGCGTCAGTGCATTGCGGATATTGCTGGTAATACCGCCTGCGTAGTCCGTTGCAAAGCCCTGTCCGTTTTCTGTCTCGTTCATGGCATCGGTGATCAGCTGCTGATAACTGGTGTAAGCGTTAAAGCTACCGGCGTACCAATTCAGGCGTGTGTAGTTGGGAATCACATGCTCGTAGTTTTCGGGAATGGCACGCGCATTGTTGACCAGCCATACCAGTACTCCCATGTCATCCTCAGCAGCGATCGCGGTCAGGCGGATGGGCACCATGGGTTTTTCGCTGGTGTAGCGCATGATCAGTGGTTGAATACTGCCTGTCTGTTCACCGCTTCTCAGTCGCATGGCCACGAACTTCATGCCATCGTTCACATAGGGTGCAATCAGATCACGTCCACGATCAGTCAACAGGTAACTGTTGTCTTCGAGCCATAGACTCATAGCGTCTGGATTGTCACTACTGACAACCGTGACATCAAAAGGCCCGACGGAGAGCTCCTGTTCGATAGTGACACCGCCATCGTTCGAGTCGGCCGGTGCACTGGCAGGATCCGGCACATCAGTCAAAGGCCCCACCTGATGCTGCGGACAGATATCACCCGTGCGATTGAGATTGAACTGGGGGCGAGTAGCGCCATCGAGTTGAGTGAAGGTGATATCCGCGCCCAGAGAAATCTCCGGTTCTGACGGCACTGGTACTACCCAGCTGAAGTCCTCCGCAGCACCGGAATAAAGAATGCGCACCATGGCCGTTATTTGATCACCCTCCTGGTGGAATACGATCTGCTCGGCGGCCTGGTTGATTGGCACCGTGGTGCAGAAAAAGCCCCCGCAGGCAAATGAGGAATTCGGTGTGGTCGCTAAAAATGTGAACAATAACAGCGTGGCTAATACAGAACGAATGTGTCGCATACCGAGATCCTCTCAAGTTGTGTATGGGAAAATAACCCCAAATAGAGTGAAACGCAAGTGCGCTACTATATGCGGCGGAACGGGGGCGCTGGAAAGGAAAATTATCGCGCACCGAGCAATTCCCTATTAATCCGTGTCCTAATTTATATACAGTCTGATTCAGACAACGATCAGCCAAGTGCATAGTTGGACTGTGGAGATGCAAAAATACAAGGGTTTAACTGGGATACCGCGATGGACCTATAGTGGATGTTTTTACTGCCGGTACTTGCGTCAGCTATTGTCGGCTCACAGCGGACATTCAGCGTCGGATTAGTTGCTGTATGTTTTGTCCATTCTGTACATTGTGTTTTCAATTACAGCGTCAATGGTGAGTGGATTGGTTTTCGACGGAAGGCTACTGTGATGTATCCTAAAACAACTCGGAAGAGGAGGCGATGCTGTTGGTGACTATACATGTCATGGATGCGTTCACGAAATCTGTAGGTGCCGGAAATCGAGCAGGAGTGGTCATGAATGCTGACCGACTCACAGCAGATGAGATGCAACGGATCGCTGCCTTCGCAGGATATTCTGAAACGGCCTTCATTATTTCTGCAGAATCAGATGAGTACGATATCCGCGTCCGTTATTATACGCCAACCATCGAAGTACCAATCTGTGGTCACGCAACCGTTGCAGCTCATGCCTTACTGGCGAAAACTTGGGGAAAAACCGACTACGTAATCCGCGCGGCGACCGGTGCTGGCGTTCTGCCCGTTGAAGTGTCGGGTACCGGTGCCGAGCTTCTCGTGACGATGACTCAGGGCCCTGTCATCTATGGGCAGCTAATACCCGATTCGATCCGAGACGAACTACTAACCGCCATGTCTCTGTCGAAGGATGATCTTGTTGATCTTCTGCCGATTCAGATTGTCTCTACAGGCCATTCGAAAGTCATGATACCCGTTCGGGATCGATCAACGGTCGATGGAGTAGTACCAAATTCGAAGGCATTGACGCTACTGAGCGAAAGTGTCGGATGTAATGGTTACTTCCTGTTTACACCGGAACAAATGGCGAGCCGATTCCAGACGTACGGTCGGATGTTCGCCCCTGCTATTGGCATACTGGAAGATCCAGTAACCGGGAATGCAAACGGGCCAGCGGGGGCTTATCTTACGCATCATCTTAATTGGGATTCGAATGAGCCAATCGCTTATCTCGGGCACCAGGGTCATAAAATGGGAAAACCGGGTGTCGTTCATGTCCAGGTGTCAAGAGAGTCAGATGAACTGGTGGTGAAAGTGGCAGGGCATGCTGTCGAAAGCGGGCGCCGTTCGTTCGCCTCCGACGCACAGGTCTGAATTTTTCTGCATTTGTTTTTGGAACGTGATTTCGCCTTACTGTAGTCACCTCTCCGTCCGCTGATTCGGAATGTTCGAGCTAATTCCATCCCAGAGGGGCAACGATTCGAAAAACGTAAAAGCGCAGAACTCGCTAGGTACAACAATTTCTCGCTTGACTCTGAATGCATCAACCAAAGATAACTATTTTTAAATATGAAGCTCACTAGCTACGACCGCATTGGGCATCAAGCAGAATCAATAACACACCGATCACACAACCCCGCATCATGCTTTGCAGCTCATTGCTTAA
>CALKXZ010000199.1 GCA_938003775.1 uncultured Granulosicoccus sp.
AAGGAATGCCGAAGAAACTACCAAAACCTCCTTCACTGCTTTCACCATTGTTCTCGTCATTGATGGTCCCATGGTGCGTCGCCTCGTAGGTGCTAAAAGCTTGCGCAGGTTGCCTGTCCAGTACAGAGAATTGGAAACGCAGGTGTTTCTCCTGCTCTTCTTCGTTGACAACTCCGTGTCCGAGGCCCATAGTGAAGTCCTCAAACTTGAACTTCAACGAAGTAGGCGACAATTGTGTTGGAGCTCTGCAGTCACACACTGTGGGGCTCGCGCACAGCCATCTTCCGGCGATCTTCCACTGGATTGGAGTGACAGCGGAACAGGCACAGGACTTCGCAGGTGTGGCTAACACGGGTAAAATTGTGTGTATTGGCTTGTCAGATTCGGTGGACGAAAATGCGGTTATATCGATCATCAACCAACTCAGCTAAGGGCACCAGCGTCGGAATAATGATCAAAGCTAGAGAGTGGTGCAGACGTTTCTTCTGTACTGCTCAATCTACAAGTGAAGGGTTCATGCCAACTCGCTAATGATTCGCTGTCGAATGATGTCGTCTGGCACAATGGCCATTAATTGATCCCGCTGATCTTCCCATCCGGCGCTGTCAAACAACAAGATAATCGGATGCAAAGCACTGGCTCGAAAAAATGGATCCTCAATGCCAGTGGCTGTGCTGATACAACTGTCGACAATGCGCTGAAACTGGCCACGCTCATAATCGTCGTCTAGCTGTTCGAGATAAAATTCGGCATAGCGGCAACGTGCCATGACCAGTTGCACCCGTTTGGCCTCTTCTATATTGATCTCTGGTTCTGTTCCGGGTGTATTGAGTAGTTCATCACTGGCACCGGACTCAACTGCAGGAGTATGAGCGGTACTAACATGCCGGGGTACTGCACCAGCTGAGGGCTCGTCGTTGGATCCGCCGGCAGTTGGTTCGACAGCGCTGCCTTCCGATCCCTGGGTCTGTCCACCAGGTCGCAGCAGACGCTCGAAGTTCTGGTAATGCTTCAACTTGCTCAGAAGCCAGATGATAATCACCGCTTCGAGCGCAATGATAAACACCAGCACACCATTGTCCATAAAGCTTTATCCGAAATAGGTTTGAACGTCCAGACACTCAAACGCCCGAAAATTGGTCGCAAGAGCCCGCAGGGAATTTCCACCCCGTAGGGCCCTAGTGTTGCATAAATTATTGAGTATGGAGGCTTAAAAATCCCTCAGGCACACTGATCATGTACGTGTCGATATCCAGTAAATCATCACTCATCCAATTGGAAGAAAACGAAATGCGTGTTAGGTCTCGGCTTACTGATGCCTGAGGCTCCCGGAAATAACCGCTCATGCCGTGCTGCGTGCCTCCCCGCGTATTGCGTTGCGAATGATGATGCGCTAACTGAACGATACGCGGTTGAGCCTTGAGCTCTATTGCAAATATTTTTTCATGCAACCACTGTTGTCCACCGCCCCGGTAATCATAGGTGGAAACAATGGCCCATCCTGGTTTGTCGAACGCCTTGCCCGAAATGTGCAATGCAGTTGCCGTACCCGCAACATAGGTCGGCATCAGATCAGTGCGTCGTTGGCTATCAAGATCAATCATCAGCAAGGGGCCCGTATGCCCTCGATAGTCTACGGACACCAGTAAGTCATTGCCGTTAGACCCCACGGCAACATCGCTGTGTTCAGTTAACAGACCGGTATCTTCTCGAGTTATCAGCAACCGGTCGTAGTACGACACGCCAGACTGCCACCCAACCACAACATGACGACCCGATGGACTCATTGTGATGTAGTCGGCTTTTTCAGTGGCATCGCGCCACGCAATAATTCGTTGCTCTTGCAAATCCCAGACAAATATACCGAGCTGCTGCAGATCCGCATCCTCAACCAACATTGCCCAGTAACGACCATCAGAGGAAGGAGAACCTTCACTTCGGGTTGAGGCACTCATTGCGCGAGGCCAATGACCCAGCAGTTGACTGCTCATGTCGGCCACTGTCTGTTGCTGATTGTTGTGGATATTCAACAACATAATGCGCATTCCAACACCGCCATCAGGCATAAACCACAAAACGGCGGGATCACTGGGATGCCACTGTGGTTCAGAACTTCCAGCAACTGCGTCCAGCCGTGACAGCCAGGAAAAGTCTGTAGCGTTGTAAATATGCCAGAACCCGTCACCTGCTTTGATCAGCAGGCGCGTGTTATCTGCATTAAATGCCTGCCGACGCGCATAGTCATTTCGCGCAAAACCAACCGGAGGCTCCGCGTCGTGATCGGTTACGCGCATAACGCAGGTACCGTGACTGGGGTCCACATAGGCAACCCCTTTGCCCGGCCTTGCCATGCTAGGTTGCGAACGCAGGACCCTGCCCTGTACCAGCGCTGTTGAGTCTATTGACTCAAGACACAACTGCAGGTTTGCCCGAGCATTCGTTGACGAGAACGCCACGTAGGAAAGCGCAGACTCACCTGTGCTAACACCACCGCAGGCTGAGAGCCAACAAGCTAATAAACCTACATAGAATGCTCTTAAAATCACTGATGCTCTGGCAACGTGTAACAAGATCCCTTTCTGGCGTGAGCCTGACGCTGGCCGTCTAGGCCTCTCAGGCCCCACCGTACGCCTCTCTTTCCTTATCGTAACTCAATGGAACCGGCTTGGCGCCAATATTCGATCAACACTTACGAAAACCTGCCAGTTTCATTGCACCTAGTGGGTCGTGCGGCGCTAATCTTTTATGAGACGCACTGACGGCGGCATCAGCAACCAGGTAGTGCTCTACACCCACCCGGTGCTCCAAATCAATCGGGTGTCAGCGTCGTCTAATTTCGGGTACTTCAGCGATCTCGTTGACAATTTGTACGGGCTGTTGCCCAACGATCCCTTGTGCCAGAGGCAACATAATTGATACTACCGCAGGCATTTTTCGACAACGATCTGTGCCCAGTCGCATGACTGTCACCGCTATGACGCCACCGGCCTGTCCTTGCAGTTTTTCGTATGACAAATCAAAGTCAGAAGACTGTGTGCACCCGTTGGACATCACAACAAACGTTATGTGCCTATGCTCACTCTGCTCTTCAATAGAGGCACCGAACAAAATGGCCACCGTACGCACTGACTGTTCTTGTATTTGCTCACTGTTCATCGAGCCAACATCCTCACTGACCGTTCTAGTGACAGCTTCTCTACCTGTATTGCTGAGGCGAGTCTCCCCCAATATTGATGGATCTAATGACAGTGCCGTTTGAGCATTCACACACCCAAACAACATTATCAGAGCCGATATGGACGCCAAAAAAACCGGTACGGACTTAATCGTTTTGACTATCATGAAAGTGGGGTGTTTATCGATGTCGTTCCGCCATTATACGATCAGGTCTATCGCACTGACTCACAACCTTTTGATCAGTGTTATCAAACACGTGCTGTTGCATAGAATAGTCCGCTCAGACACCTTCAGAGCAGCCGACAAGGCGTTGCCAGAGTAATACTGAAATTGAGCCTGGTGGTGCTGCATGAAATCCAGAAAATAGTGAATACCGTAGGGGCCTACCTTCGGTCCTGAGATACCGCTTGAGAGGCTGCGAAGCAAGTAAGGGATACTAATTCTTACACCACTTCGGGGAACGTCGCTGGTAGAGGCTTGAGCACGCGATACATTGAACGCTGTGGATTATTACTTCATACGTCAAACAAATTGCGCTATTCTGCTGTCCTGGTTTCATCAAATACCACTGCGGGAAGCGTAGATGCTGAATCACCCTGAATTTCCGATGTAATCGGGTCGCCTCGCCGGTATTGGGTCTGGATCGATCCTCGCCGTCGCTGTAGCAAACCAACCAGGAAACCTTGTGTTAAGGATTGCATTACTCAACCTACAGGACAGCGATGCCAGTGTTGCACTCACTGGCTTGGGTACAGTACGGCAAATCGACAGTCTCGACGACATAAGAATCGCGACTGATCATCTCGCGGTGCTGATTAACTGCGACCCGGCAACCAACAATGCACCTGTCGAGGTTCCGGCATCGTTGGCCGAAATACCGTTCATTGTTGTGATAAACAAGGACCAACCCATACCGACATTTTCAGGGATGAACCATGTCGACGAATTTGTCGCTTTTGATGATCTTTCAACAACCGCTTGTCATTGGCGACTACGCACATTAGTTGAACGCTACGAGCAACCATTAGTGCTGCAATCGCGGCATACCCCAGAGCGACAACTGTTGCAAAAGATTACATCCTACGTGACTAACTGGATTATCGTTAAAGATCTGAAACATCGGTTTGTATTTGTAAGCACAGATTTTGTAGAGACGGTTGGTCTACCTATGGAATCAATTATTGGCAAGAATGATCTGGAAATTGGCACCGATCCAGAAGCCGTGCTGGGAAATCCCGATACGGGATGGCTGGGATTTTGGGCGCAGGATGATGCTGTCATTGCAGCGGGTGTTGCAGTTTCAGAGGAGAATCAGGATTGGCGCGCCTTCTCACTAAACAGACGCTATAAACGAACAGTGCGCGTGCCGCTGCGAAACGCAAAGGGTGACATCTATGCCCTACTTATCTCCTCTGTAGATATTACCGATCGCGTCCTGGCGGAGCGTAACCTGCAGGCACGCAATACGATGTTGCGTCGTGTGACAGAAGAGAAACGCAAAGCAGAACAACACCAATTGATAGCCGAGGACGCGATCAGCGCTAAAAACAAGTTTCTCGCTGCGGCCAGTCATGATTTGCGACAACCCCTGCACGCGCTTGGCCTGTTTCTAACCGTGCTGGATAGACGTGTCAGCAGCCAAGATGATCGTGAAGTATTAGACAAAATCCGACTCTCCAGTGAAGCACTGAATGCGCTGTTCAATAGTCTGCTTGATATATCCAGGCTCGACGCCGGCGTGGTCGAGGTGGCATTGGAAAATTTTCACGTATCTCAGCTGCTAATTAGTATCAGAGATGAGTTCAAACAACTGGGTGCCGATAAAAATATCGACGTCAGCGTCGACCTATGTGATGCCGTTGTGCACACCGATCCTATCTTGCTCAGTCGCATCCTCAGAAATTTACTGCAGAATGCAATCACCCATACACAAGAGGGGTCTGTGGATGTGAATTGCCGGAAATCTTCTGGGAAATTGCACATAGAAATAGCCGATACAGGACCTGGCATACCCAAAGACGAGCACGAAACCGTTTTCACTGAGTACTACCAACTAGATAACAACCAAGCCAGAGCGACAAAAGGATTAGGGTTAGGCCTGGCCATAGTCAGCCGTCTTGCACGCCTACTAGATGTGGATATACAGTTGGACAGCGAAGTGGGTAAAGGCAGCAGGTTCACTGTATCAGTGGCGCTTGGAAGTTCGCAACAGATCAAAGATAAGTCTCCTTCTCTCGATTATTGGAAGCTTTCAGGTCATCACATTCTCATCGTCGATGATGAGCCTGATATTCGTGAAGGCTTGAAGCTTGTCTTGGATGCCTTCAACTGTAGCAGCACCGTGGCTGAATCTGCGCAGCAAGCGTTCGAGATACTTGCACCATCAGACACGCCTCCCGACGTGATGATTGTGGACTATCGACTC
>CALKXZ010000200.1 GCA_938003775.1 uncultured Granulosicoccus sp.
CCTGGCGGCAGCAACGCAACTGATGGCAAGCTACGGTGGGCAACTTATACCCAGCCACGGCCCCGATGGTGGTGCTCGTATAACGCTAGAATTTACGGCTTGGCGATGATGTACCCTAACCAGCAGGCGTAATCTTCAGCATCATCAGTGGCAATATAGTCATCCAAAGCCTCATCGGTTTTTGGATCAAATTTTTGTCGGTAAACAATACTCTCGCTATAACCGGCCTCAGCTAGAATTTCTCGAAGTTCGCGCGCACCCCATACACGCCATGTATAGCTGAACGCCTTTTTCAGCTTGGATTTATCGGGAAAATGAAAATGGATATGGCATTTCAACTCATTAGTGATGGCGTTGAATTCCGCTTGCTCCCAAATATATTTAAAGCCATCCACTTTGCGCTTCTCTTTTTGTGTCTGATAACACTCCGACCCGCCAAAGACGTCCAGAAACAGAAGCCCATCATCTACCAATGCTTCACGGGTACGACGAAAATACGCCAGCATGGTGGCGCGTTCCTGGAAAAACCAGTAGCTGAAATTATAGGCTTGCAGGATATCGACCTTATCTGTGACAACGGTACGTACATCATCCTCAATAAGTTCCAGACGCTGCTGCTGCTCGGTAGTCAACTTGGCAATGTTATGCTTGCGGCTCCAAGCCAACACTTCGGCGTCAAAATCAACGGCAACCGCCGTATTATTTTTGCGACGTTTCACCCATTGACACGATGAGATAGCGGTACCCGCAAAGTCTTCACGCATACTGGCGGGTTTTCGAGCGCGAATTTTCTTGAAGGTGCTATCGATAAAATCAAGTTCGAAATCTGGATTCTGCACCGATGCTTGATACAACAGATGTCGATCGGCCTTGTCAGCCATTGTTTGGGGTCGCACTTTTGTTGCCGTTGTCATCTAACTCGCTCGTGTCGCTTCTGATACTGTGGACTGATGGTGAACGACCGGTAGTTTACCGGACAGGAAAATTCTGCATGTTAATGAATCTTAGTGTTTGATGCCCACACCGCGATTGAGTAGGACCATGGCTACCGTACCCATAATCAGGATAAAAGTCAGAATAACAATGAAACTCGTCCAGATCGGTATATCGCTAGCACCTAATATGCCGTAGCGGAAGCCATTAACCATATACAACATGGGATTGAACAACGAAACACTCTGCCACAGTGGCGGCAACATGCTGATTGAATAAAACACACCACCAAGATAGGTCAATGGTGTCAGAATGAAGTTGGGCACAATGGAGATGTCATCAAACGATTTGGCAAACACGGCATTGATCAACCCACCAAGAGAAAACATCATTGATGTCAGAATCGCAACAACTATCGTGATCAGTGGGTAAACCGGGCGAATATCTGAAAACAGCAGTGACACCATCGCGACCAGCGAGCCAACCATCAGACCGCGAGCCATGCCTCCCATCACATAGCCAACCAAAATAGTGATGTTACTGACCGGCGATACCAGCAGCTCTTCAATATAGTTCTGCATTTTTGAACTGAAGAATGAACTAACGACATTAGCGTAGGAATTAATGATGACCGCCATCATAATAATGCCCGGTACAATAAAGTCGATATAGCGAAATCCTCCCATGTCGCTAATTCGCGATCCAATCAGACTGCCGAAAATCAACATGTACAACACAGCATTGATGGATGGCGGCACAATCGTCTGGACCCAGATGCGTGCGAACCGACGAATCTCCTTTCGTACGATGGTATGAAAAGCGATGCGGTTTACCGACAGTAGATCCAGCTTTTGTCGAGCCGGTGCTTCGGGCAAATCGTTCCCATCGGTTGCTTGAACCTGCGAATCAGTGTTTAAACTCACTGTAATTTCTCTGACTGGCTATTGACGAGCCGCATGAAAAATTCCTCTAAGCGGTTAGTCTTGTTGCGCAGACTAGTTACTTCTATACCGGTGTCGCTCAATCTGTGGAACATATCGTTTAAGGTGTGCCCTTTTGGGACATCTACTTCCAGCCGGTTCTGATCGAGCAGTCTGACAACGAAGGGAGACAACTGAGGCACCTGTTCTGGATTGGCACGCGTATCTAGTACAAATGTTTCCTGCATCGAGCGGCTTAACAGCTGAGCCACATCTCCCTGCTCTACAATTTTGCCACCGTCAATGATAGCAACATTGCGACACATCGCTTCAGCCTCCTCCAAGTAGTGTGTGGTCAGAATGATGGTGGTGCCATGCTGTTTATTAAGCTCTGAGAAAAAGTCCCACATCGAACGCCGGATTTCCAGGTCAACACCTGCAGTGGGTTCATCGAGAATCAGTAACCGGGGTTCATGGATCAGCGCGCGGGCTATCATCAAGCGGCGTTTCATACCGCCCGAAAGCTGACGTGCTGGGGTTCGGCGTTTCTCCCAGAGATCCAATTTTTTCAAATAATACTCAGCTCTCTTGAGTGCCACCTGGCGGTTAATACCGTTATATCCAGCAACATTGAGCAAGGTCGGTAACACGGGTTCGAAAACGTTGAAATTGAATTCCTGCGGAACCAGGCCAATACTGGCTTTAGCCGCCTCCGTCTCGACATCAATATCATGACCAAAAACTTGCACAGATCCGGCGCTCTTGTTGACCAGAGAGCAGATGATGCCAATGATGGTGGACTTACCTGCACCGTTTGGCCCTAGCAGTGCGAAAAAATCACCCTCGAGCACATCCAGGTCAATGCCTTTCAAAGCATGGACACTGTCACCATAAGTCTTGACCAGACCCGTTATGGACAGGGCATTCATGGATGATGTGTTGCGGTAACCAGAAAGGGCCGCAGTCTACCAGCAATAGGAGGCTTAGCGAGCCGCTAGGCGCGTCGCCACGACGTATCGTCGGTAATGCGCCTGCACTTTTCGAACATAAGCACGCGTTTCGGCGAAGGGGGGAACGCCATTGTATCGACGAACATTGCCCGGACCCGCATTATAGGCGGCCAGCACCAATTCCAGTGTATCGAACTGTTGGCTCAGGGAGGCCAGATAACGCACACCGGCCCGTAGATTGTCAGATGGATCATACGGGTCCCGAACCTTCAACCAATCGGCGGTTTCAGGCATCAGCTGCATTAAGCCTTGAGCACCAACTGGTGACAGGGCCTCGTTGTTGAAACAGGATTCTTCGGTTATCACAGCCTTGATAAGGCTTGCGCTGACATCGAACTCAACCGCCAGAGACACGATGAGAGCGTCGTAGTGTTGTGCGCGTCGTGCCACCGCATTAGCCGACAGTCCCATACAACGTACGTACGCAATGGGCTCGGGTTGGTCAGCATTCTCGTGTGGTGTACGCCAACTGATCATCCGATTCCAGCTCGATGTACTGTGAGGTTTGCTGGTTTTATGCAATCGCGTACGGTGAGAACGTACATCGGGAAACCCGATGCCGTGGAACTGATTCGGCACACGAAGTTGTTGGTGCCCGCGCGCGTAATCGGGCGAGTACTGTGCTGATTTTAACCAGCGACGGCTGCTGACACCCCCTAACACGGTATCCAAGGACGGCGTTTTGGCGTAGCTATGAGTTCGTGTGGCGGGCACTTTGATAACAGCGTCCTGACGGGTGTTCTGAGCCGTGTAGGCGGTAGGGCGCTGAACTCGATCTCGAGTAGCGGTACGATCTGCTACGAGCAATTGACCACGCGTCAGCACTGAAGGTGTCACGTTAACAGCCTTGCTCGGCAGCCTGGCACCACTGTTTTCAGACGTAGAGAATCCGACCACAAGCGTTGTGGCCATACACAACAACGCCACGCGAGACACATTCAACGTGTCTGTTTTTTGTCTGCTGTGGAGGCTCATCGTCGCTAAATACAGCGTGCTCGAACAAAAGGGCGAGAAAGGAAAGTTGATCGATCGTCCGTGATATTCATGCTGTCTATTTTGTGGGTTATCGGCTGTATCTAAGAATTTGAACAGTCCGAATGCAAATTTATTGTCGTGTCGCGGGTATCCGGGCACAGGCTAAATGTTGAAATTGTTGACGAGTCGTGATTTCCGCTACCGCTAACTTCACCCGCTTCTCATGGACAGAGTCAATGAGCGACAGCTGATAACCCAACAGACTGACGCCATTCAGCTACCTAGATCAATCGGAGCGCGGTCCTTTTGCCAGAGGACTTCACTACCGCCGTCGTGCCTTGCAAGCACACGGGCCAACACGAATAGCAAGTCAGATAGGCGGTTCAGGTACTGCATACTGAACGGTGGTACCGTCTCAACACGCTGAAGACTCACGACCAGGCGTTCAGCGCGTCGGCAGACAGTACGAGCCAGATGACAGCTAGCGGCCGCCTGGCTTCCGCCAGGCAGGATAAAATCCTTGAGGGCGGGTAAGTCGTCATTGAAATAATCCAGCGTATTCTCCAACCAGTCGATATGGCTCTGAACAATTGCCTGATGTCCAGGAATACACAATTCACCGCCAAGATCGAACAGATGGTGCTGAATTTCGTGCAGCACCTTGCTCACGGTGTCGGGAATAGACTGCGAAAGCACCATACCAATGACGCAATTAAGCTCATCCGTGGTGCCGTAGGCCGCCACCCGAACACCATCCTTATCGGTCCGACTACCGTCACCCAAACCGGTGGTGCCGTCATCGCCTGTCCGTGTGTATATCTTGGAAAGTCTGTTTCCCATAACCTGTAATCGGTGATTGAATAAGAATGATAAATACGACTCGATATACGGCACAGTATAATCGTTTATCCGCCTACCCCAGCCGAGAAATTCAGCGTGATTGAAGAAACACTATTTAGCAAGATCATCCGTAAAGAGATGCCATCGGATATGGTTTACCAAGATGAGCTGGTAACAGCATTTCGCGACATTAATCCTCAATTACCCACACATATCCTAATAATCCCGAATCGTCATATACCCACTATTGACGATATGACAGACGCCGATGAGGCAGCAATGGGGCGCATGTTGAGTGCGGCACGCAAGATAGCGCGCAGTGAGGGTATCCACGAACAGGGTTACCGTCTGATCATCAATTGTGGCAAGCACGGTCGCCAAGAAGTACCGCATGTGCACATGCACCTGATCGGTGGTCAGGATGTGGGACCCATGCTATCGCGCAACGGATAATCACAGTGTCACAGATTTCCCAGAACGAAGCTTCGCCCAGCACATACATCACCACCGATGAGCTGCAACAGGCCATCGATGCAGCGCTGACGCTGGAGCGGCCTCTACTGATCAAAGGTGAACCAGGTACGGGCAAAACCGAACTCGCAAGAGAAGTCGCGCGTAGACTCGGTGCTCCCCTGCACGCCTGGCATATCAAATCCACAACTCGCGCCCAACAAGGGCTGTATGAATACGATGCTGTGTCACGACTGCGTGATTCACAGCTGGGTGATCAGCGTGTGGCTGACATTAGCCACTATATTATTAGAGGTGTGCTGTGGG
This sequence comes from uncultured Granulosicoccus sp., assembly GCA_938003775.1. Lineage (GTDB taxonomy): Bacteria > Pseudomonadota > Gammaproteobacteria > Granulosicoccales > Granulosicoccaceae > Granulosicoccus. The sequence goes on from CALKXZ010000200.1 coordinate 5,456, forward strand.
ATGCCTTTGTCAGTGATACCCGCTGTGTGGTGCTGATTGATGAGATCGACAAGGCTGACATAGAGTTCCCAAATGACTTGCTGCTGGAACTGGACCGCATGGCATTTGATGTGTACGAAACACGCGAAACCATCAGTGCAAAATTACGCCCCTTGGTCATTATCACCAGCAATAATGAGAAAGAGTTACCCGATGCGTTCCTGCGACGTTGCTTTTTCCATTACATCAGCTTCCCGGACCGAGCCACCATGCAGCGAATTGTCGAATCACACTACCCTGCCATAAAGCAGGATCTACTCAGCAGCGCATTGGAGGTATTTTTTGATCTTCGCGACGTACCGGGGCTCAAGAAAAAACCTTCTACATCAGAAATGCTGGACTGGCTAAAGCTGCTGATTGCCGATGATCTGCCTGCAGAGGCTTTGAAGGCGGATAACGTGCGAACTGTATTACCTCGCATGCACGGCGCTCTACTGAAGAACGAACAGGATATCCACCTTTTTGAACGCCTTGTTTTCCTGCATAAACAGCAAGAGAAAAAGGCTCGATAGTGCTATTAGACTTTCATGATCGACTGCGTATAGCGGGTTTGCGTGTCTCGCTAAACGAGTGGCTCACGCTAATGTGTGGCTTATCAAAACACATCGGCACACTCGACATAGACCAATTTTATTCATTTGCGCGGTTGTGTCTGGTTAAAAATGAAGCTTTGTATGATCGCTTTGATCAGGTATTCAGTGACTACTGGTCAGGTCGGGCACAACAGTTCGATGAGCTTATCGCCGCATTGGACAAAAACGTACCGGAGCACTGGCTGAAACAGCTGGATTACACCGCGTTGAACGAAGAACAACGCCAACAGGTGGAAGCGCTAGGCGGTTGGGAAAAATTGATGCAAACTCTTGCCAAACGACTTGAAGAGCAAAATGAGGCACACCAAGGTGGTAGCAAGTGGATAGGAACAGGCGGCACATCAGCGTTCGGCCAAGGTGGTTTCAACCCTGAGGGTGTGCGAATTGGTAGTGGTCCCAAGCGTCAGGGACGCGCCGTCAAGGTTTGGGAGCAACGTCGCTATAAGGATTTGGATGGTCACCAGGAAATAGGCGCTCGCAATTTCAAAATGGCCTTACGCAAGCTGCGAAAGCTGGCTCGTGACGGTCGCGCTGATACGCTAGATCTGCCCACTACCATTCGTAAAACAGCAAACAATGCAGGTTTGCTAGACATTCACATGCGTGCGGAGCGACGCAACGCAATCAAGGTGCTGTTACTCATCGATATCGGTGGCTCCATGGATTACCACGCACAACTCTCTGAAATTTTATTCACTGCGGCACGCTCAGAATTTAAACGACTGGACACTTACTGGTTTCACAACTTTGTGTACGAGCGCGTTTGGCAGGACAATGCACGGCGCCATACCGTACAGACACCCACCACTGAACTGATCCGTACATTCGGTCGCGATCACAGGCTTATCATTGTTGGCGACGCCACAATGAGCCCTTACGAAATCTCCGTTGCTGGGGGTAGCGTCGAACACTGGAACGAAGAAGCTGGGGCTGTCTGGCTCAAACGACTGCAACAGGCGTTTCCCCATTGTGTCTGGCTGAACCCTGAATCTGCCGACTGGTGGCATACAACCCCCTCCATTCGCATGACCCGACAACTCATGAATGATCGTATGTTTCCGTTGACCGTTGACGGGCTACAGGCAGCCATAGGCTGCTTGAAGACGCCAATGACGCTACCTGTACCTGTTCAGTAAAACGCACCGCGGAACACCAAAGAGCTGCGGAACGTTTCTTGCACCGAACCGGCAGCGGGCGGATGTTAATAACGCTTCGGACAACCGATACAGACGGCTAAACCCGAATACATGTTTTAGCCGAAGTCCATTGACGCCGTCCGCACTCCACTCTTTTCAGGCCAGGCATGTGCAACGGTTGACCCGCAACGCGTTATCAGTTCCACAGACATTGAAGCGATTCGCAGCGCTGCTCCCCAGCCTACTTTGCGCAACAGTTCTGTCAGGGTGCACACAGCCTGCCGATACTGCACCGGCAGAGCAGTCAACTTCATCGGATAACCAACCACAGCTTCTGAATTCACCCGCTGTGTTGGCACAGCAGCCCTACGTCGATCTGTCAAACGATAGTCTTGTTGCGCCGAACCAGCCACAGCTTAGTATTTCTGCAGAACCGGGAAATCTACATCTGAAATGGACTGGGATTGCCGATCAAATCAATGCAACCCTATGGCGTTACGATAATCGAACCGGCCTTGAAAAGATCGTTGGTCATTACCCAGCCCCTCATACCAATAACATCACGCTGGACAGCCGCACGCATATCACTGCCTGGCACGCACAACAGTTTCGAGTGGCATTGTGCACGCGCGATGCATGCGTCAGCTCCCAACGAGTCGCAACCACTCACCTGGCACCACAAACCACCACTCAACTAACCCCCGCGGTAGTTGTCGAAGGAGAGCGTTTTGCCAGCCACGTGGCGTTAAATCAGAACGCCACGCTGTTGGTCAGCGCGTTGCCAGTGCAAGGGGCATTGGATATGTATTTTCGTGTTGCCAATAACTGGACTCGCGCTGATCGTATAGGCCTAGCGGGGTTGACCTTGTCGTCAACACGCCAATTGTACGTGGCGCTATCTGCAAGCGGGGACACCCTGGCGGTACTGGTGTCTGAGCAGGCAACCCATGGAGCAGGACACGTCAACAACACCTTACGAATTCTGGAGCGTCTGGGAGAAACCTGGATTGAAACGTCCACACTGTCACTGCGTGAAACCGGTTCTTTATTGACCCGTGTTAGTCCGTCGTCCACAGTGCCCAAGCGTCCACCATCACTGATCATGTCAGCTGAAGGTGACACTGTGATTGTTGGTATTGCCGATACACTCAGCGTTATCGAACGCACACAGATAAACTGGTCTGTGACCAGCCAATTACCACTTTTACGTCATCTGCCTGGCGCTACCGATTCTGCCACTATAAACTCAGTCGGTGCAGGCGCCAGTAGCAACGCTGACAGACTGTACACACTGGCCACAAAAGATAACCAGCTATGGTTGACGCGTTGGCATCGTTTCACCCAACCCACCTCCGCACAGTGGGTGATCTCAGGTACGCATCGCATCCATGGCATCGATACGCAGCGAGGTGCGCAAATCGCTGTCAGCGCTGATGGCAACACCTTAGGTATTGCTGGTTGGGAACTCACTTCAGGCGGACAATCTTCACCGGTGTTTTGGCGATTTATGATGGCGGACTCCGCAGATTTTAACGCCGGCACTGACAGCACACAGATCACAATCAGCGACTCGTTGCGGATGGCGCCAGTCACTCACAGCAAAGCAACACTATCACTAGCTGCCGATAGCACACTGACAACCATTGCACTCTCGTGGCAAGCCAATGATGGCAACTATGATATGCGCGACACGGATGCAGCACTCACGAGCTACACATTCGATGCTATTCAGGCTCGATGGTTACCGGCTCTGGAAATACCTGAGTCAATACCCACACTTGCCAAGCAGTCAATGGGTCGACAACTGCGTCTCTCGGCAGACGCCAGCACATTGGTGCTATCGACAGCAGCTTCACACTCGTCAGCATCTCAGCCTCGCACTGACCAGATAGTGGTATTGCGCTAACCGTATTGCCAACACCGTATGTTCGCAATGCCGGGGATTTACTGATCGGTATTCGGTGTATCGTCTGGTGGTGTGATGGGTACAGGATACGCACTGAGCATACGCCGTAAATCAAGTAGCAGTGCCTGATTCAGTCCACGGGCTCCAACCAGATCTAAGCCTTTGAAAGAATGTTGCAACAGCGCTGTGATCGGTTGACGGGTATGTTCATTAAGACACAGCAAGCTGCCAGTACACGCCAGGGTGACATTATCGACACCGTGTGCCATTTCAAGGCACAGTTGCATAATTTTTCGAACCAGCAAATAGGCTTGTGAATCCTGATGATGGCGTAAAAGAAAGCCGAAGCGATGCCTACCTAACGCAGCGACGTGTCCGGGGCGTTTGTATATCGCGTGCAACTGCTCTTGCACGGTATCAGCGAGCCCTTCGTGATCATCTATCGTGCGCAGCGTATCGTCTGGTTGACGTACAAAAACATCCATAACCAACAAGCTGATCCGTACGTCCAGTGTATCGAGGTCACGTATATAGTCCTGCAATTTAGTGATAAACGGTTCACTGGTGTCAGCCAACTCAAAATGTTGCATCAGTGCTTCAGCGGACAACAACTCACCTGGAACCTGCGCCCGATTATCTGACGATGTAGGCGACATACTGATTTTTTTCTGTACGAAACGAATCAGGCTGGGGCCTTTCGGTGTAATCAGTGTATGTTCGTAATCGACATCCAGCGCCCCGCCTGTCGGTAACCGCCAAGTGGCTGTGTGCACCGTCGGGCCAGGTTCACCCGGGGCATCAAGTTCAAGCAGCGTTTCGCTGGGCTGCCCAACGATTGAATCACCGGTTTCAAGTTGCAATTGTTCAAGTGCAGCTGCATTAGCATAGCTAATGCGATGATCAGAATCGATAATCAGGACTGCACCAGCAACACTCTGAATGATGTCCTCTAGCATGCGGTGTTCAGTTTCCAACACACGACGCTGGCGCACAAAGCGACTGATGGCATCTATTCGACTGAGCAACAGTTCGCTGGACTCGTTCTTAAACATGCATTCCACAGCACCGGCTCGTAGACTACGTTTGATAATGTGATCACTGTAGGTCCCTGTCAGAACCGTACAAACAATGTCACCGACCTGGTGGTTGGACATCAGAGCACGACACAGTAGGTCCCCGGTTGTCTCAGTGAGATAAAAGTCCAGAATGGCTATGTCCAGCCGGTTTTTTGTTGCCAGATCCAGCGCTTCATCCTGAGTTGCTGCCAGACTGACTTGATATCCCTGCAGTTGGAATAGATCACGCAGTGAGTAGCGAATCGTTGCAGAGTCATCGACAATAAGCAGTCGAATGTCGCTGTTATCAAATTTCGCCGGGAACGTATCGGTATCATCGGGTGTCACATCAATCAGGCGCTGCAGCAATGGTTCCAGGCCCTGATACTCACGCCAGGAGAGAACCGCTGTGTTATCTCGACCGGCCGCCCAGGCACGCGTTTCTGCACGCATGTCGGTGGACATGACAACCACCGGTAGATCGCGGTATTCAGCCTGTTCAAGTGTGGCGGCGAGTGTGGCGGCTGGCTCAGTTGGAGCACTGGGCCAACCGAACAACAAACCGCTGAAATCTGCGCCATAGTGCTGGAATTGCTTGCTCAGCAAATCGAGTGCTGATTCATAGCTCTCCGCCGTGTGCACGGCGAAGCCCAGAGACTGGGCGTGCTTTTCAAGCACATAGCGCATGGTGGCAGACGGTTCCACCAACAGTAGACGATGGGTCATGTCTGGAGTAGCGCCAAGCGCACACATGAGCGGTATTGTGGTAACAAGGACTGTACGCTCGGATTGTCTTAATCGACAACATGGGTTGCAAGATATGCACTAGGTTACCGATGTTCGGGTTTCGATAACCATCTGTAGCTGTGACTCAACTCACAGTTTAGCCTTATCACATGACATGAACAGCCAGACTCTGCGAAAAAACAGGATTGAACAGAATCCACGCGACCATCGATTTGTGCAAAACCCGTATGCGCTTTACGAGAAATTGCATGCCCAGGGCTTGCCGGTCTTCTGGGAAGACTACGGATTCTGGTGTCTGTCCAGCTTTGCAGCCGTCAACGCGGCACTGCGCGATCGTCGCTTCGCGCGTTTGCCCCCGCCTTCTCATGCGCGACCCGCCATTGCACCACACCTGCGCGATTTTGCTGCCGTGGAACGCTATTCGTTACTGGCTATGGAACCACCCGAGCACACTCGACTGCGCAAAGCGGTTAATCGCGCTTTCCTGTCGCGTCAAGTTGAACGCATGACACCGGAGATCACCGCCCTTGCCCACCGTTGTATCGATGACTTTGAATCTGACGACCGCGCCGAGATACTGAGCCAATACGCAACCCCTATACCTGTGGCCGTTATAACGCGTCTGTTAGGCGTTGCGCAGGGCGCTGGCGAGCAGCTTATCAAATGGTCACACGCCATGGTGCGCGTCTACACCTTGACACAATCGTATGATGACGAGATCGCAGCCAATACGGCTGCCCGAGAATTTCAAGACTTCATCAAGGGTGTCATATCGGTTAAACGACAGCAGAGCGCCGATGACTTGATCTCACATTTGTTGACCAAGCAGCAAGGTGAGCAAGCGCTGAGTGATGATGAAATCGTCTCAGTTGTTATCCTGTTACTGAATGCTGGACACGAAGCCACTGTGCATCAGCTCGGTAACGCCATCCGCACATTGCTTAACCACTATGCCGGGGCTAATCGCGCAACACTGCTGGCTATTCTGGCAAACAATGAAAAAACCGATGCTTTGGTCACTGAATGTATGCGCTACGACGCACCACTGCATCTATTTACGCGCTATGCCCAGCAACGCATCACACTCGATTGCGGGTTAGTGCTCGAACCCGGCGAGCAAGTCGGATTGCTATTGGCGGCAGCCAATCGTTGCCCTATTCGTTTTGCGCACGCTAACCGCTTTGCACCTGAACGAGGCGATGGTGGCCATTTGTCGTTGGGGGCAGGATTGCATTTTTGTGTTGGTGCACCTTTGGCCAAACTTGAGTTGCGCATCGCTCTACAGGTTCTGTTCCAACGATTGCCCGCGCTGAATCTGGAAGCACCTGTCACGTATCAAGATGCGTTTCACTTCCACGGATTGGAAAACGTTCCTGTCCGCTGGTAGCACTCATTGCCGGTGCATCTGGTAACACTGCTAGCCGGGTAGTAATCCGTGGAACGGTTGCACTGCCACCGTATCGCCCGGCTGCACACCGTCAACCTCACTATCGATGACGATCAAGCAATTGGCCATACTCATGGAACTGAGTCGTCCGGCGCCCTGCTTGCCCGTGGATTGCACGACCAGTTGCCCGCTATCATCCACCGCCATAATGCCACGTTGGTATTCCACCCTACCCGGTGACTTGCGCAAATTGGACAGGCAGCGTGCCGGAATAGCCATGGGCTGCACCTCGCTCATGCCGCCCAAATACCTCAAGGCTGGCTGCACAAACTCCAGGAATGTCACCATCACCGCCACGGGGTTACCGGGCAATCCAAAGAACGTGGCGCCTCTGAGTGAGCCGTAGGCTAGCGGTCTGCCAGGACGAATGGCCAGTTTCCAAAAACTGACGTCACCCAACTCATGGAATACCCGAGTCACGTAATCTGCCTCGCCGGCAGAGACCCCCCCGGAAGTAATGACAACATCAGCCTTAGCTGCCGCACGTTCCAGCGCCTCACGCGTATCGTTTTCATTGTCACGCACTATGCCCAGGTCAATTGTCTCCACACCCAGTCCCTGCAGTAGGGCTGCTAGCGTGTAGCGATTACTGTCGAACAGCATGCCAGGTGCCAGCGTTTCACCCGCCACCTGTTCATCAAGTGACTGCAATTCATCACCCGTGGTGAAAAATGCCACTTTTAAGCGCCTGAATACGTTGACAGTGTGAATACCCAGAGAGGCCAGCACACCAACATCTGCCGCTTGCAGTTGGCGCCCCTTACACAACACAACCTGTCCTTGAGTGACATCTTCGCCCGCGAGACGCACGTTCCTGCCCACTGCGACATCGCTGTCTATGTCGATCTTGTCCGACCCACCGCGCACGTGTTCTTGGATCACCACTGTGTCGGTACCTGTCGGCATAATGGCGCCAGTGAATATCCGTACGGCCTGGCCAGTTGTTACGGCCAGCTCACACGGTTGACCTGCCCATGCTGTGCCGATTACTGACAGGTTGGCTTCACCCACGGGTGGAATACTGCTGTGGTGTATGGCGTAACCGTCCATTGCCGAATTAGCCTGTAACGGGACATCCATTGGTGACACGACATCAACTGACAGCACACGATGCAGTGAGCCCGACAGTGGAATACATTCGTCTTGGGTAATCGCCTCAATGGAATCGAACAACCGGCGCCGGGCTTCGGTTACCGGCAACAGCGCAGGTTCGCTCACATCATCGCAGGACGGTTGTTTTTCGATCATAATTTTAGCGCTGATTCAGCAGCCAGCCGCTCTTCTTCCGTATTGATATTACGAAATGACTCAGCAAATTGTCCAGCAGCGACTTCGATCAAAGCGTGTTGATCAAACCAGCGATCTATTTTTCGTTCACCGGCAACCAGAAACGCATCCAGAGACGATTTAACACGACGATGCACCAGACAAAATACCGGCTGTAGACGTACGCCATCATGTGCCGCGACGATATCGGCATCCGCGTCAACACAACTGTTGTACAACACGCTGAACAGCGCTGGTTGCAAAAATGGGGAATCGCAGGGGCACATAAACACATAGTCGGTACCCAACGCATCCATACCCGCGCTAAGTCCTGCCAGCGGCCCCAGATGACCCGAAAGCTTGTCGGGCACCACCGGCACACCGAGTTTGGAATACGCTTTTATATTGCGATTCGCGTTGATAACACAACAATCGACTTCGTCACGTATGGCTTCCAACGCATATTGCACCATAGGTTTGCCAGCCAACAGGATCAGGCCCTTGTCCTGCCCACCCATGCGTCGTGCCAATCCGCCAGCCAGGATCACAGCACCCACGCGGCCTGCAGTACTCATCCTAAGCCTCTGACGTTGCTGCGTGTATCTGATCCAGATACGATTGCAGGTAGTCGCCAAATGGACCATGGCTGGATGCTTCAAGCTCAGCCTGTTTAAGCCGCGAACGCCTGACCTTGTCCTCTAGTTCATCCATCAGAGATGCGTCGGCAGGTAGGGCCCGAAACCATTGATCGTGTTGTCGAGACAACGCCAGCGCATGATCGAAGAAGGATCCCGTTTGCTTAACCCCAGCAACCATAAGCGCCGACGGTGTCAACGACGCGTCGTCGAATTTTGCTACCTGAGCCGCCAGCGCTTGGCTGTACAGCGGCGTCTGCCGTCCACTATCAAGCCACGTTGCGATGGGCTCCATGGCACTGAGTATTTCACGGCCCCAGCGTGCAACGCTAATGTCACCGTCAGGCCCAGCCAGGTTCAATCCAGGTTTCCGGCCGTAATGGGCAATCGTGTTGACATTATTGGTTGTACGTTGCATTTCAGCCGCGGATAAGGGCGCAGGTGTTGCCAGCCACGCAAACATCATGAGCAATTCCAGCATAGCGATCTGCTCCAGGCCAACACCTGCAGGTTCCAGAAGATTGACATCCACCGACCTGAGTTCAAGGTAACGGATTCCGCGCTCCTTGAGTGCCAGAATGGGTAGCTCACCTGGCTGCGCAATCTGTTTGGGACGCACAGTACTGTAATACTCGTTTTCTATCTGCAACCGAGCGGCACTCAGTTGCTGGTATTCACCTTTGTCGTCGCGTACACCCATTGCTTCATACGGCGGGTGGACGGTGGTCACATGCGCGATTATGTCGTCAATATAGGCATTGATATCGCCATGGCGAACACTCAGATCAATGGGATCCTCCTCGCGATAACGATAACCGATCTTACCCATTCGCAGCGATGTCCCGTGCGGTGCATAACGTGTAGTCTGGTTCCAGGGATCAAATTCATCACCCTCACCTTCTGCCAGAAAACTGGTGCAAATCGCGGGTGAAGCGCCGAAAAGATAGGGCACCACCCAACCAATGCGCAGCAAATTCTGCAGCATCTGGAAGTAACCGTCAGTTCGTTCAACCTGGCGCTGTGACTCCGTCTGCGCAGCGTACCGCTGCGCCAGCCTGTTCGCATCGACATCCTTTCCAGGGCTCATCAGAACCTGGCGCAGACCCCAACTGGATTCGGGCATGGAAAAATTAAAATGCACACCGGCAATTGCCTGCATATGACGTCCGTAACGCAAACCCAGACCGCGCCGATAGGCCTGTTTCAACTGACCGCTGTGAGAGTGACCATATTGACCAATGCGCACACTCTGACCACCGCGCAGAATACACGGCATACTGGTATTCCAAATGTGCTCACCGTCGGGAAGCCGCTGCACAATGAACTGATGAATCGAGGTCAGGTAGTGCAACGCCTGCTCGGCAGAGTCACACGGCGGTGTTACCATCTCCAGTAACGCTTCGGAGAAGTCGGTGGTGATCGAAGGATGGGTCAATGCGCAGCCCAGCGCAGCCGGGTGGTCCGATTGTGAAATTCCCCCTGTCCGATTAACGCGCAGGGATTCTTTTTCCAAACCGACTTGGCGTTCAGCAAAAACGGCTGGCAAACTCGAACTGACCAGCTTCTCAACCCTTTGTCTTAACTCGGAGTACACGATGAACATCCCACATAAGCGACGCGGGAGTGTAACCCACGCCACGACCCCGTGAGCAACAACGTGCGTAGATTGAACACTCAACAAACCGGCGTGGGCCCCGTGCTCATCATGTTGCATGGCCTGTTTGGCAACCTTGACAACTTTCGTTCGGTGTCGCTGCACCTGGCCCGATCACACACGGTTGTGCGGATCGACCTGCCGGGTCACGGACGCTCGCCATCGTTGCCCGAATTGTCACTGGAGGCCATGGCAGCCTCTGTTCAGGCGGAAATCAACAAGCTCGGACTCAAACACTACCATCTACTTGGCCATTCCCTGGGCGGTAAGGTTGCCATGGCAATGGCAGGAAACGCGCCTGATGGACACCTGCAAAGTCTGACCGTTGTTGATATTGCCCCACGTCAGTACCCTGCGCATCATCAACCCATTCTGGATGCTTTACTGCAGGTGGATTTAGTTGAACTGACGGACCGTCGCGAAGCGGACGCTCAACTGCGGGACAAAATTCCTGACGCGGGGGTACGCGCGTTCCTGCTGAAAAGTTTGTACCGGCATGAATCGGGGCGTTTACGCTGGCGATTTGATCTGCCACAACTGGCCACTGACTACCCACTTATTAGCCAGGCACCCGAGATCAAAAGCCGCATAGAACCGCCCGTATTGTTTATCAAAGGCGCGAAGAGTGATTATCTTCGGCAATCGGATGAATCTGCCATCAAGGCAGTGTGCGCACAGCCATCGCTGAAAATTATTGCTGATGCCGGTCATTGGCCACACGCTGAAAAACCAGCACAGTTCACCCGCATCTGCCAGGATTTTCTCGCTACCGTGCCAACGCATAATTCAACCGCTGAAACTTAAACCAACACGGCTGCGTTATAAATCGCCAATACCCGCTACCCAATACCGGCTACTGTGTGTGCTAATACATTACCCACTTCTAACCTCTATCTTCTGCCCCCTCATGTCTGATTCACTTCGTGACCAGCTGCTGCAAGCTGGTTTCAACGCGCCCAAGACAGATACCGCTCGCAAGAAAAAACCTCGAAAACCGCGGCACACTAAAACAGACCCTGACAAACGCAGCACTCAGCAGGATGCAGACAGCGCCATAGCGGCACGCAAGGCGGTGAAGGCGCAGATAAAAGCCTTGATCGAGTCCGTTGCGATCAAGGAGCATGCAGGCGATTCTGTGTATCGATTTACTGTGCAGAAACGCATACGAGAGTTGCACATAAAAGAGGATATTCGCCTCCAGCTTATTGCAGGCTCTTTGGTCATTACACGACTCAATGGAACCACCCAATTGGTGCCTGCCGAAACCGCTGATCAGATCCGAGCACTGAATCCGAACTGGGCCATTTTTGATACCGCTGGCAGTCATAGCGTGGCACAGAGTCATCAGGCCGATGATGGTGCAGATGACTACGCAGACTTTCAGGTCCCTGATGATCTTGTCTGGTGATGTGCGTTAGTCTTGGCCCATGAATAAACCCAGGACAGAGAGCTTTTACTGGTTCGATTACGAAACCTTTGGCACGCATCCAGCCTGGGACAGACCCTGCCAATTCGCAGGAGTAAGAACCGATATGGATCTCAATGTTATGGGTGATCCACTGGTTCTCTATTGCCGTCAAAGCCCTGACTATCTGCCGCAGCCAGAAGCTTGCAAAGTAACCGGAATTACACCACAACTGGCCAATGATCAAGGTGTATGCGAAGCACAATTCATTCAACAGATACTTAATCAGATCGGTTTTCCGGGTACCTGTTCGGTAGGCTATAACAACATTCGATTCGATGATGAATTCACGCGCCATACACTGTTTCGCAATCTTCGCGATCCCTATGAACAAGAATGGAAGGAAGGTAACTCTCGCTGGGATTTACTGGATATCGTACGGCTGACTCGCGCACTGCGTCCTGATGGTATTCAATGGCCATTTAATGAAGATGGCACAGCAAGTAACCGACTTGAACATCTGAGTCAGATTAACGGTATAGAACACACACAAGCCCATGATGCAATGTCTGACGTGTGGGCAACCATTGGCATGGCCAGACTCATACGTCAGGCCCAGCCTAAGCTCTTTAACTATGCCTTTGCCCAACGCGGCAAAGCCAGTGTAAGCAAGATGCTGAACGTTCGCGATCGAACACCCTGCTTACAGGTGTCGGGTATGATCCCGGGAGCCAGGCATCACCTAAGCGCGATCATGCCATTGATACGCCATCCGCAGAATAGTAACGGGGTTATTGTGCTGGACTTAAGCCAGGATCCACGGACACTGGCCACGCTAGACGCCGACGAGATAGAAGCACGCCTCTATCAATCTGCCGACAGCCACAACCATACAGGTACTCCGCGTCCAGGCCTTAGAACCGTACAAATTAACAAGTGCCCTGTACTGGTCCCTCTGGCAACTCTGCGTGATACCGATGCGCAACGACTGGGCATCGATCAAATCAGCCTAAAGCAACACGCTGCGTACGCAACGGCAATGATCAACGATTCGTTACTGGATCGTATTGGGCAGGCTATGAGCCGACATTGGGATAGCGATCAATTGATGGACGTGGACGGAACGCTGTACGGTGGTGAGTTCCTGTCACAAGCTGACAAACAACGTCTGCAAAGCCTGTTGAAATTGCCGCCTGAACAATTGAGCAAACACAGTGGACAATTCGACGACAAGCGACTGGATGAACTGTTGTGGCGTTACCAAGCCCGTAGTTACCCCAACACCCTGGATGCTGAACAAAGGGCCCACTGGCGTGATCACTGTCTGGATCGTCTGAGCAACCCAAGCGGGCCGTGGTTAAGCTTCCAGACTTACCAACAAGTGATTGATGACACGCAATGGCAACCTGACGAGCAAGCACTCAAACAGGCACTCAGCGATTATGGACAAGAATTGCACAATGCATTAACGCCTTAATGCGTTTAAGCGAAACAGATGACGGTAGGTATTGTGGAAAAAGCACCCTTGGCCTGGCGCTTAAGCAAAATACTAATTACCTCGTCGGCCACCGCCATCCATAAAGTCTGTGCCACTTATGAGCGGGCGCATTGTATTGATGACAAAAAAGGCGAAGAATAAAAAGAAGAATTTGAACTTCAGATTGGCGTATTCAGGCACGATCAGTGCCGCTGTTGGTAGAAATACCACAGAGGCCAACACAAAGCCGTAGGCTGAATGAACATAGAGGTTCATGATTGAGTTGGTGATCTCTTCGCGGTAAACACCACTGAAGACCATGCATAGCATCATGGTGAACACCACCGGTACCATCGGTGTGAGCATCATTCCAACGGAGTGCCCTAAACTCACATAACCCGCCGCAAGAAAGACACAACAAAACAACACTGATTCGATCGCTGCCCGCAAGAAAGATGGGAAACGCACTTGACGCAAGAAAATCTTTACAAAACCCTGCCACACATTACTGGCAAAGTTGTTGTTTAGCGTACTGATTCTCATGGACTGATTCCGTCTCGATTAAGCGCGGATTCGCACCTGAAGAGCGACGATTCTACCATTGCCATTCTGTAAAATTGTGTCCTGACGTGTCACCTTACGAAAATTTGAAGTACCTCTGAAAAACCGCTCGAAATAACGGTTCTGGTACTATTATTCTGATGACGCAGCAACGTATTAAGCTCTATCAGGGTTCAGTTAACGCCTGTAGCTATCTGGATAATCGGGAAGCGGTTAACATTTACGCTGATCCACACCATCCGCACCCCAAAGCGGTCTACAACCAATTAATTAAACGTGGTTTTCGACGCTCGGGTGAATATGTGTACCGACCTGGCTGCACGCAATGCTCAGCGTGCGTTCCTGTTCGGATACGTTGTGAACAGTTCACAACACGCCGGACCGATCGGCGTAACCTTGCGCGCAACAATGACTTGGCAGTGGAGTTCCAACAGGCTCGTTATTCCGAGGAATACTTCAAGTTGTACCAGCGCTACTTGGCAGCGCGTCATCCCGATGGCGGTATGGATGATCCGGAACCCGAAGATTTCGAACGATTTCTGCTAAATCCCTGGGGAGAGACGCTGTTCGTTGAAGCGCGACTGGCGGGCAAAGTTATCGCTGTTGCAGTCACCGACGCCATCAATGACGGCCTGTCTGCTGTCTACACATTTTTTGACCCAAATCACAGTCACCGTGGGTTGGGCAAGTTTTGTATCCTCAAACAGCTGGAACTGTGCGTACTAATGAAAATTCCCTATTTGTACCTGGGATACTGGGTCGATGGTTGCCAGAAAATGCAGTACAAAACCGATTTCGGTCCGCAAGAACACTTCAATGGGCATGATTGGATTCGCGCTACCGATTAACGCTCAGTAACTACGCTTGCCGAGCCTGCTGGATACCACGCAAGTAAAGCTCGTACATATCGCTAGGACCCCATTCATCACGCAGCTGTTCAAACAATACCTGGGCCCTGTCCCACGCAAGTAAAGCTCGTACATATCGCT
>CALKXZ010000201.1 GCA_938003775.1 uncultured Granulosicoccus sp.
CTCAGTTCTCTAAGGCATTTTGCGCAACCACGCCTTAACCGGCAATTTTACACGGTTCTCCCCTCGCCGTGCGTGGTCAATGAGCCAATATTACCGAGCTGGAACTGAGGTCGGTAGCTACAAAGTCATTCGGACATGGACACCGACGGAATCGCGATCAAATTCTCGGCTGTCCGAATCATCTGCTGGATCGCAGGAATCCACGGTTCTCCTTGAGGTACCAACTCCCGCGCCAAATGCCAACCAGCGACGAACGTTTATGTCAAATTCCAATGAGACACCACTGGTCACGGTGTCAATATTTGGACACTCTCTGTCCGCTCGCTCGCTTTCTAGTTCTAATGTCGTTGACACACGTGAAGTCCAGCCATGCTTCCACGAAAGCCGTATATCGTCCACCACAGACTCACCGACACCATTTGTGTCGTCGTCGACGGTAGCCAAGTCTCGGCTAAATAGGAGGTCTAGACGCGAGTAAGACCGAGGTCTAAAGAACACATTAATGTCTGCTACGAACGTCGTTTCATCGGAGATTTGCTCCATATCAAAGTCTGATCTAGTGACACCCAACCTGACCCGCCCGCCAGTTCGCTCTGTGGCATTTAAATCCAAGCCACCCAGTAGGCTGATGGCATCTCTGTCTCGCGTATCTTGATCGAAGTCAAAACTGGTGAACCGAAGCTCAGTTCTAAATCGAGTGTCAGGAGAGATGCGATAGGAAAAAAACGTATACGGTGCAACGGCCGTAAAGTCATCACCGTCAGTGATAGGACCAAGGTCGTTGTAGGAACGATCAGTAATCGCCAACCCGCCACCCACATTGCCACGAGCGTCTTTTGCTCCATACGTGTAGCCCACTTGCAGACGAATGTCTCTCTCCTCAATCGTTTCGGTCAAACCGGTGGCAAATTGGGATTGCCCGGTACCAAACTCCTCTGACTCCTGCCGAACCACAAACTCACCAAATGTACGGTGCCGGGTGCCGGGCGCGGCGTCTGCACGAAATATCAAATCGTGATCATCAAAATCCAGTTCCGACTCTGAAAATTGACCGTAGCGGCCTCGGTACGTTGCCGAAAGCGCTAATAATCGCCGATCCGCCTCCCATTTGAAGGCTGGCGCAACGATGAAACCTGTGGCATCGACTGGGTTTACAGCATCGCGGAACGCATTATCGACACTGACATAATCGAGCCGCAGTTCCGGTATTAGCGATGTAGCGCCGAGCTTGAAAGACTGGCCTTCGAAGCTTTGGGCTTGTGCGTGAGTCGTCGAAATAACTAATAAGCAGCAAGAATAGAAAAAAGCCCATTCGGAAAAAAATTGTGGTTTAACTCTCGTCAATAGGACGACAGTTTTCTCGAAAAAAGTAGGGGCGGGTTTCACAGATACGGCACACCGGTCAAATATGTGGCGATTGAGTATACCGGAGCCGGGCAACAGTTGGGTTCTGACAGACTATCCCGCCACGTATTCTCCGTGCGGAATCTAAAGCGCAACACTCAAGACTACCTGAACGGTGGACGTTGAAGTACCATGCGTCACATGAAAATAGAGATATAGAAGAATTGCGATGGGCGCAGCAGTATTCGGAATTTACGCATTAATTTTCAGCGCGTTATCAATCAGACATGTGTCGTATGCAGTACTTGCTGTGATCTGCATGTTCGCATTTGAACAGTGGGGAGGCATATACATATCTTTTGTTGCCGTCAACGGGACACTAGTAAATCTGTTTGTCCTTGCCCTTGTAGCATTAGCTTGGTTCCGATTGCCGGCAGGAGCTTCTTTTGAATTCGTCCAATATCCTACTCGCACCTTGCTGATGTTCTTCGTAGGATATATATTTCTCTCTACTACTTGGGCTCCACTTGATGCGAATGCGTCTGCCCGATTTCTAAACGAATTTCACTACATCGTTGCAGGGTTGTTCATCGCACCCGTACTAATCCGTAGCTCCGCTGACTTCACGCGTGTGCTAGACGCAGTCACGTGGGTTGGTGGATCGCTGGTCATATTGTTTGCCTTTGTGCCTGACTTTGAAGGTCGGTCTTTGTTGGTTGAATACGACCTAGCAGAAACCCTCACACTACCGCTTGCACTTGGTGACTTTGCTGGCCTTGTGGCATTAGTAACCTTTCTACGTATACGAACCAAACTCGTTATATTGCTATGGAGTTTGATTGTCACGTGCTGTGCCCTATACCTAATCACGAAAACCGGAAGCAGGGGCCCACTGTTTTTCTCTTTAATCACAATAGTAGTTTGCTTCCCATTACGGTGGAAGAATTTTTCTTTGAACCGCCTCTTTGCCATTCTTTTTATGCTCCTTCTCGCGGCAGTAGCCGCTTTTATTGTGATTAAAACCGAAAATACACTGAGTGTTCGAATGGATGCCAGTGGGGATAATTTCGGTGATGAGCTTGGTACAATCCATCGCGTCGATGCAGCTCAGGTAATTCTCGACAAATGGCTAGAACAACCATCCAGCATGGTTTTCGGAATGGGAAGTTCGGCCTCATGGTCGCGATCCATGTTAAGCGGATATTCGCACGTCATACCAATCGAAATCTTAGTCGAATTAGGACTATTTGGTCTGGTACTATTTAGCACAGCCATGCTGACGCTATTTTTAAGAGCATTTACGGGCTCAACAAGGCGAACCATGTCTGAAGAATCCATCAGGAATTTTTCTGCGCTGTTTGGCTGCTTTCTTTTTACGAACTTACTATATTTAAAACAGGGAAGTACAATTTTTGCCTTTGACCTCTTTATGTACGCCGCTCTAACTGAAAAATGTTTGCGTCTGAGTTCACCACTAGGTGGCATCTTCTCAAAACGCACACGAAAACGAAAAATGACGAAGGTACTGAAACGAAGCGTTTGAATACAAATCTAAATAGCAACCTCATCGGAGCTGCGCAATTAAAACTGTATTATTCCTGGAAACTAGAATGACTGGGCACAGACCCAGTTATCTTCGTAGAATTATTAACACTTCATTAACTAACAACTACCGCGTTATAGTTGCGATGCCAACATCGTGTTTTGAGCATCAGGTCGTCAAAGAGTTATTTGGAAAACACAATCCTAGCCAGTTGTCAGGCATACGTTGCGATGTTATGAGCAAGATAACAGAGCCCAAAAATCAATTGCTCATGCTACTCAACCAATACAGATGTGCCCGATTCTATCGTACAGCGCTGACAGAGGCTCAAGCGAAAGAAAAAATCGATCTTATATTTATCGGAATGCTAGAGGATGCAGCGATTTTTTCAGGAATTACTGGATTGTCATTTGGCGGCATACCATTGCTAGGAATTGTAATGCGACAACAATTCCATTTCTCACAGATGGGAGCAATAGGACCCTCGGTTAGTAAACAAGGAAATTTTAAAAAGGCAGTTTTCTTACGATTGCTTAAACGATCTAGCGCGAAAACTATCATACTAACGATTGATACGTTGTTGCTCAATTACATTACTACCCATCACCCTGACATCTGTCATTCTCTTGCACATATACCCGATGCTGTTGACGATAGGGTTTCTGTCACTAATCCAAATGTACGTAAAGATTTAGGAATACCGAGTAACGCTTTCGTCATTATGGCATATGGTGCACTTAGGGAAAACAAGGGAATTGATTTACTAGTTGATGCGATGGACAAATTACCAGAAAGAGTTCACGTTTTGCTCGTTGGAAACCAAAATTCTGAAATCAGAAGTTATCTTGAAGAGAAACATAGCCAAAAGCATATTGCATCAGGGAGGATTCATCAGGTAAATAGGTATATTGATGTTACTGAAGACGCAAATTTTTTCACCTGTGCCGACCTCATCTGGGTGGGGTACAAAAATTACTATGCAATGAGTGCTGTGTTAGTTCAGGCTGCTCAATACAGACGGCCAGTATTAGCCACTGATGTAGGGTTGATAGGCTGGCTGACAAACAAGCACAAAACTGGACTGGCCATTAATATCTCGAAACAAGACGAAATTGTAAAATCCATAAATCACATCGCTCTTCAAATATTTGAACCCGACAATAATCAGTATGATGCACTGGTTGAAGAACACAGCCTTGCTGCTTTTGAGAACGCATTGCTGCCTTGCTACGAAAAATTGATAGATTAATACCGGTACCAGACAACCTCGCTAACGCTGCGAATATCTGACATACACTCTAGCGCTAATTACAAAGAGAGTTGTTCGGTTAATGAAGTGGCAATAATCTACTTTGCACCGTAAACCTGCGGTCAACAACAGTATTGACCCGACCCAGTGTCTAAGCTGTTTTTGAAAAACATAGGTAACAGCTCGCGACGCTGCTCCACCGTGGTGGCGTGTGGATAGCGCTCAAACAGCGCCTGGAGGTAGGCGCGTGGCTCAAAGCCACAGGCCTTCGCACTCTCAACAAGTGAGTACATGAATGCACTGGCGTGCGCACCGCGTGAACTGGCCGAGTACAGCCACTTACGACCCTGTGTGTCAACCTGCAGTTAAACAGACCCAGTTTGAGTTAACGTAGATTTTGGGGCTTGATTGCAGGATGAGAAGACATGCCAAAGCCAGTATCAAATGATTTGCCCTATTCAATAGTAAGGATTAGTTACCCATACCTCCATGAGACGCTCGTCCGACAGTGATTCGCATGTGCTTGAGCATCAGCAATCCGGCAATGCGTCTTCCGACAGGCGCTGGCCATCGGGCCGCCGGCAGCACTGTACAAACTTTGCCAGTGTTCTTCGAACACTTCCCATTGAATGGAATCGGCCAGCCGTACCATTGAATTCTCCATATCGATGAAATCGACCAGCGCAGGGCCAGCATCAAACAACTGCCCTTGAGCGCTCTGAGATGCACCATCTAGCTTGGGTTTCATTGATCGGCCTGAAATTGCAAGGTTATACCGCTATTTTTGCAAAACCTCGCAATTTCTCTGAACCTCTCGATGCTCAAACCCCAATTTTTATAGCGCCAAAGTGGTTGTTCAGGGCGAACCAGCTATAACCGAATTCAATGCACACCAGTTGATATCCTCGCGCTTGAGTAGATCGTACATGACATCCTTTTTCGCCTGACCGAATAACCCCAGTGCCTTGTGAGCGAATTTAGCGATTGAAGATACGTTCAACCAGCGCCAGATCAATAGCAGACACACGGTCTCTGAAATCTAAGCGCTTATTCGCTTGGTCAATCCTGCCTTGGTGATCAAAGAGTTGATGCCAAGACGCTTCCAACCATCGGCAAAGACGTTGTCGATGTACGTCACCGGATCGCTCAATAAATCAGCAACAAGAGGTGGCAATAAATCCTGTTTTTTCGCTTTATTCCTGGTGAACCTTGGGCCTGTTTTAATGTGGGTATTCGCGTACCAACATTTTAACAAGCACAAGGTTTTTTGCGCTTTACAAACAGGAAGTTATGTGAGAGTTCTCAGGAGATTTGAACTCCGAAACTTGAGTTATCATTATAATTTGTTACCGGCTTTTCTTCTCAGTCAATCAGATCAACTAGTCCGTCACCACTTGTAGAAACCCAAGGCGGTAATTCAATACTTACATCTCCCCCATCTAACCAAAAACCTTTAACGGTGACTCTCGTAGGAATAGAGACGCTACCATCAAGCGTAGATACATCACCGGTTCTACGAGCGAAATGTTGAAGATCTTGAGTAGCGTCAGGATTGTTGTTTTCCCAATCGACATCACTTAATCCTGACTTGGCAGAATCCGTTACCCTCAGTATGATTTTTTCGGGTGTTTCAGAGGAATAGAAATTGTCTCGTATGGAATTGTTCACTGGCGGTAGCAACCGATCATAGCCACTTATAATTCGAAATCTTGCCCATGACGCAACGTTTCCGTTATCGCCAAAGAAAAAATTGTAACGCCAGTCTATATTCTCTATTCTTTCAGCGCGGAGCATAGTGTTTTCTGGAAATGGAAAACTGCTATCCGTCCTCGTCGTCGTCCAGCCTAACCCAATGCCTGCATTGTCGCTTCTAAAAGAAACGTTATAGTAACCATGTGAACGTCTGCCAAATATCTCTAAGCTTTTTTGCGCAACACGTGAATGACCATCGAGAAAGATATTTCTAAATATCAACTTATCCTCTCCAGCCCTCAAAGAAACATGAGGAGTATCTTTTCCTAAATAAGCTGGAGTAGATTCGTACAAATTATTGTGGATCATCCATCTACTAGTTTTCGATGTTGGAACTTCACCAACAACATCTATAAAATGATTCCAGCCAAGTTCTGTATAAGTTTTTGCTTTCGGTAGATCTGTAGAAGACCCATATGGGTAATTCCACCCAAATGTGGTATCAGTGATAACCTTTGACGCATAAGTGGGTTCCTGAAAATCTTCAAACGTGTTGCCACCTATGACCAGATCATGCACAGATGCAGCATCTTTAATAGTAAATGGATTGAGCATTCTAACGCCAGCAGCATCGTTAGCCCCATTAAAATAGTTACCAACTACCCTATTTCCACTTGTTGTTGGTGAACTGGCTGTTCCTCGAGGAGTAAACAGTACTTCGCCAGCCCTGTCTATTCTATTGTTGTACACCCAGTTTCTTGCTCCGGTGATGTGTATTGCTCTTTTGTTGCCTGTGGGTTTAAACTTTAAATTCATTACCACCCAGTCATTTCCTGAAATGGTAAAACGTGTATTGCTTGAAAAACTATCAGGCCCACTTGTATCACTACAATAGGATCCGCCGACAATATATTTTTTGGCTTTGGGACTTCCACTAGATGCCAACTCGACAGTTCCAAGATCAGTACCGGGCTCGATAAAAATTCGATCGCCACCCTCCATATTCATGACCGCAGTATCAAATTCGCTTCGAGAATTGACCGTCCATGTCCTTGGCCAAGAATTCGCAATGCTTAGCCAACGATCCTCCTCTACGCCACCACAACCAAACATTGGTCGATATTTGTCAGGTAGGTCATTGTGTTGAAAACCACTGAATGTTAATTTTTGATTTATATCAGTAGATGTACCGTCAATGAATTCATTGGCGAGGGTAGAGCCAAGTTGAGATTCAACGTCTGCCCGATCATTATCTGCAGTTGAGTTGGGTTGCGCAAAATCTGTTATTTTTTCAGGATGCTCATTGATTTTTTCTTCATCAGGCTGTACCGGGTCTGTCTCGTTTCTGAATTCTTCGTCTGTAGTATATGTACTTGCTATCGTTTCTGAATCGACCGACGAGTGTGATAAAGTCGGATTGTCGATAGCCGCAATCGCGATCTCCACTACTTCTTTTATCGACAAATCAGACTCTTTATCGGTAGGTAGGTTACTTGTTACGACAACCGAATTGTCTGTTGATGAAACAGGAACTGAAATTGTTGATGAGAAACCTGTTTCGGCTGTTGGGATGGCTGCAGCCAAATCGATTGTACTCGAATCATTGGCTGTACCTCCACCGCAAGAACAAAGTAAAGTTGTAAGGAACAGAATATTCACGGGTCTAGATGATACTACTTTTGATGTACTGTCACGCCTGCACTGGTTTGTCATTGAATTCACACCACTAGTGTTTCTTGTTATTAATACTCGCTAGCGTATCTTGCAAGCTCGCGGTCTGTGAACGTTATACAGCTTACAATTGTTTCGACATTGACTGAGTATGCTGAAGCTTGAAAAAGTCAACAACTAGACAGAACGATCTTTCTCCTGTAGCTCTCAGTACTATTTTGCTAATTTCCTTCTGTCACGATGACGAGAAACTGTTTTAAAACGCTAACGATAATTTGTCGAATTCAATAATAGATTAGCTACCAGTCGCTGGCTTTCAGACAACTGAGAGATATTTATATCGGTAGGTGAGCGGACAGACTCAACGAGTAGGCCGATTTTTTGGAATACGATATACTTTTATCAACTTCACTGAAGGCAAAAGGGACTCTGAGCAATAGTCCAATCGATGACGACGCAATGTAAACTTGATCGACCCTCAATCGATCAAACCACGCAGCGATCTAACTTGAATAAAAAACGGATCTCTTTAGAATACATATTCTACAAGTACGCATATATTTATTAGGTCAACGCTTCATCATGCCAACAGACATCACTAACGGCATGCCAGTGATGAATTTGACGAGCTAGTTCACAAATGAACCACATATTGTAATGAAATATGTGTTTGCGTGACTTAATGCTGATTATCGCTAAACAATAACGGAATTTCTAGAAGCTGGATTTCTTATTCCAATCTGGTGTGGGAATTTACAAATTCTTTGCATCAGAACTAACTAGTGCCCATCTATAAACGCGTAACTGCTTGAGTCAGCAAGAAATTACCGGCGTTAGATGTAAAAAAACCTCTTGGTTTTGGTATGTTTAAGTTGAGACACCAAAACACACACCAAGAGGATTCCCGCATGCGAGAGACCCGCAATGCTCAGACCAGTAGTAATACCGTAATTTCGCTCTGTCTCATATCATTATCCGACCCTTTTGCATAAAGCCAAAAGATACTTTAT
>CALKXZ010000202.1 GCA_938003775.1 uncultured Granulosicoccus sp.
TGTTGGCTATCTCGGGAAATAGGAAACCATCTGCTTTGTAGCCGATAAACAGTATCAGGGACCAAAATAACAAATAAGGACCAGAAAACCAGAAGCGCGCCATTGATAACCGAGCACCACATGAAAAAAGCCGTTAGAGAATCAATAGTCATGACAGTTTCTCAATACAACAGGTTATAAAATCCTACCGCCTCGAATATACCGAATAAACTCACTATTTGTAAAATTTCAGGTCATGAGCAGAGCACCAGTACAGATAAACGTGGCTCCTGAGTACAGTTGAAAACCAGGGGTCGCCCTGTCCTCAAACCATACGATGATCGATGCACAAGGGATACCTAAGAAGTAAGCAACCAATGTAGAGAATGGGAAAAATCATGAACCATGATTCAGAGCCAGCACCGGAAGTTCGCTACAAATAATTGTCTACTAAAGTTCAACTGTCGCAAATATTCAATACGGGGTCCAAATTACGTTATACGCTGCCATTCTCTCTCACGAACTCTAAGCCATATGAAATTGAAATACACAATCCTGTATGTGGAAAGCGTCAAGGCGACCCTGGAATTCTATGAAAAATCATTTGGGTTCAAAGCAAAGTTTTTACACGACGCCGGCGACTACGGTGAACTGGACACCGGCGAGACAACCCTGTCATTCTCATCACTACGATTGATGTCAGATCTCGGAAAAAATCCAGCCAGACCAAGCCCGAATTCACCTGTCTTTGAGATCGCTTTTGAAACGAACGACGTCAGACAATGGCTGAATCAGGCGATCGAAAGCGGTGCGACACTGATACAAGATGTCAAGGAAGAGCCTTGGGGGCAGACAACATCGTATGTGTCAGACCCTAACGGATTTCTAATTGAAATATGCTCACCTGTGAGACAATAAATGAAATTAACCGTATCCTTTCTCATGCAGCAGAGAATGCATTTCTGCATTCGCCCTAATTTGATTCGGGGTAAGTTTGAACCACTTTTTCATTTCTCTATTCATATGAGCTTGATCCGAAAAGCCATTTTCAATAGCGACGTCGCTTAAACTATTACCATTCACAAGTGATCGTCCAGCTAGGCGAATTCGCGCAAGCGAGAACCAATAATACGGAGTTTGGCCTGTACTCGATCGAACCAATCGCTCCAAAGTCCGAAGGGATACGCCTAAATCCTTTGCTACACAAAGAACAGTCCGCTTTCCGGATGACAGGCAATCAAGCGAGTCGGCCAGATTCTTGTTCTCAACACAAAATTCGTCTATTTGATCCAGAACAAACAATTCAGAGGGATGCCGACAGTCAAGCCAGACATTTAACTGAGACTGCAGAATTTCAATACCAGGTTTCAGGCGTATGCCGCGCATTCGGATTCCAGCGGCTGTCGGCACCTTGTACGCTGAAACACTCAACTCTGAGATAAACCAATTGGCGTTGCGATCACTGCTCTCCTGAACAATGATGTCCCGACACCCATCCGGTAGGACCCATGACTCACAGCCTGTATAAGAATCAAAAGTCCAGTCAGCGAGCACTAATGAAGACTCAGCCTCTCTCGTAATGTACTCATACGACTTCATCTGGTATTTATGCATGTACTCGTTGAGTGTAACGTCGCAAATGTGTCGCAGCATCTGCCCTGCCATAGAGTAACCAATCAAATCACTTCTGAAAAGCCACAGCTCCGGCGGCCCCCACCATAGCCCCGGCTGAAGCTTTGTTTAACCACTGTTGTGCAAGAGAACTTTTAAACCGTCGACTCGCTTTTACAGCCGCCGCGGCATATCCTGTCAACACAAGTCCCCATATCAACAATATGGATAAGCCAAATATAATTGCCGTTGTCATGGTTAATGCTTGCACGTCCATAAATGCTGGCAATAGAGCCACATAGAATCCGACGGCTTTCGGATTTCCAAGCGGTAGAAATAAAGCCAGCAAAAACCGACGTCGAACCGATCCTTCAACGGATGTGGAATCAATATCTGCCGGCGTCACTGTCCACATGCAATACGCCATATATAGTAAGTAAGCAACACCAATCCATTTGACAAGGAAAAACAATGGACCGAGCGTCTTTACCAGGGCCACTAATCCCAGCAGCGCCATTCCAAATAACATCAAGTCGCCTATCACAAGCCCCGCTATCAAAGGAAATGTTCGGGAAAGTCCCACCGAAGCAGCACGTGACATGACCATTGCTACTGCAGGACCAGGCGCAATAGAGTCGACAGCAAATATCAGGATAAAAGCCCAAAGCATATCCAGCTGCATGTGTAGATCCTCACCGAAGCGGAGTCACGGACCCCAAATCATACCTACTCCCACTCACAATCAAATCTGAAAATAAAAATCAATCATTCAGACAGATCTACACCAGAGAATATACTAGTATGCTTGATGATTCAGACTCGAGAATTTCCTATGACTGTTCTTAGAGTAGTAAGCAATATAGCAACTGATGATATAACGGCGGCAGTTAATTTCTATCAAGATTTACTAGGAATGAAACCCATTATGGATCTTGGCTGGATAGTCACCTATTCTTCCGGAGAATCCATGAGCACACAATTAAGCATTGCGAGCGAGGGTGGATCAGGTACTCAGGTGCCTGATATTTCCATTGAAGTTGATAACGTGGATGACATCTACGAACGAGCCAACAAAGCTGAGATGGATATCGTTTATAAGATAACCAATGAGCCATGGGGAGCACGACGATTTTACGTCCGTGACCCGTTTGGAAAAGTAATCAATATTCTGCAACACACCAACGATTAAAAAATCGCCCAACTCAACAATCAAGGTTTTTTTGAACAGCCATTAACGGACAACTCTGCACCAATACGCCAGTCCATTGCACCAAAATACAGAATGTTAGCGGCTGCCTGTTCGGATTAACAGCCTACTGACGAGAACTGCCTGCCAATCTCACGCACTCTACGTTCTGTCAGGGGGGTTCCAATCCGCACCCATACGAGCAATGCTACTCTCTTCCCATACGTCGGTGATCCGATAAAAACGAGGGAATTGTGGCACCTCAGGTGGAATGGTCACCCAAGGCTGCTTGCTTTCCAAAAAGATATGTACGCTAGGCGGAAAGTGATCAGGCTCATCGAGAGTTCCAACACGCACAAACCAGCAGTCATCGAAACGACCGCTTTTATATTCACTCCAAACATAAGTTGCGCAATCAGGACAGAAGAATGCCGTGTGAATAGTATCTTTAAAGTGAATTTTTCCGACTGTGCCGCTTAATAGCTCTACATCGCTTTTTCTGACAAGCCCATTCATAACAAAGGCACTGCCAGTAATTCGTTGGCATTGCCGGCAGTGACAGGCATGAACAATCAACGGTTCACCAGTCATCCGATAACGGATATTTCCACATGAACACCCCCCTTCAGATACCCTTTTTTCTGTCACAGCCTGATATCCTGTTCATGAGTCGGCCTCTACCAACTCGGTGACTTAACCCTGCAAATCAACGCATTCGAAAAATACACTTGACGGTGCGGCAATTTGAATAGCAGCAAACTTCAATTGATCGCATAATACAGAGCAACAGGCACCGTGTACCCGAGCATTATCAAATCGAGTGCCGCACTACCCGGCATGTCTAACAATGGATACCTCGGCGGAACAACCCCGAAACGTTCAGACGCAAAAGACCGGTTGCTCAATGTCGCTATATTAAGCCTTGTTCCACTCATGATCACAGGTTTTCTCTTGTGCACTGACTGAGTCAAGCTAGATGTGGTTGCACAGCCGCCCAGTGCCATTACCAATGACAAGAAAAGTATCTGAAGGCATGTACGCCACTTCAAGTGCATTCCAACAAAGCTCGGTCATCTTCGAGAGTATAAGCCCCGATAACAATCCTCACGGAGCTGGCATCCAATGCAAATCGCTGCTGAGGTATACCTTGAACCGTCCGCTGTGCACCTGGACACACTACCGTATTACCCAGAAAATCACTGTAGTTACCACGTAGAACTCCGACTGGTTCATTGCCTGCATCCAGG
>CALKXZ010000203.1 GCA_938003775.1 uncultured Granulosicoccus sp.
CGAGCAATATTACGGTACTGATTGCTACCGGCTTGCACCGTCCCAACGAGGGTGCCGAGCTTGAAGAATTAGTCGGTGACCCGTGGGTTCTGGCAACGGTCAATGTTGTGAATCACTTCGCCACTATCGATGAAGATCACGTTGATCTGGGTGTAACGAAAACCCGAGGCACACCCGTCAAATTGGATCGTCGTTTCGTGGAGGCGGATTTACGAATAGCCACCGGATTGGTAGAGCCTCACTTTATGGCTGGGTACTCGGGCGGTCGTAAGGTGATCGCACCAGGTGTTGCTCATCATGAAACTATCCGAACATTTCACAGTGCGCGCTTCATGGAAAATCCGGCTGCGACGCAGTGCAACCTGCACCATAATCCACTGCATGAAGAACAGCTTGAGATCGTCAAGATGCTAGGAGATGTGTATGCATTGAATACCATCATTGATGAGAGTCGCAAATTGGTACATGCAACGTTTGGTGAAGTTATTGCCAGCCATCTTTTGGCTGTTGAGTTTGTGCGGGGTTTTACCGAAATTAAGGTAGGTCGACAATTCCACACGGTCGTTACCTCATCAGCTGGCTACCCGTTGGACCAGACCTATTACCAGACGGTCAAGGCAATGGTAACGCCACTGGATATTCTGAAACCCGGTGGAACGCTCATAATCGCATCCGAGTGTGCTCAAGGTATAGGCTCCTCACATTACCGACAGGCGCAGGAACGTCTGGTAGCACTAGGCCCCGAGGCGTTTCTGGATACATTGTTGGCGAAACAGCTGGCGGATGTCGATGAATGGCAAACCGAGATGCAGCTTAAACCCATGCGCGGTGGCTCCGTTTATTTATACACAACAGGCTTGTCGGATGAAGACCGCGCGATAACTGGGGTTGCACTTACTGATGACATAACCAGCGCTATTGCCAGTAGTATGGCGCTGCACGGCGACAATGCTGTTGCTGTTGTGCCCGAAGGCCCTTACGTTGTACCGCTCTCTAGTACGACGGCGATCTGATCGCCGTGTCATCGTGGTGAAAAAACATATCTACCTGGAACCTGTAGGCGGCATAGCAGGTGATATGTTCGTGGCGGCTATGCTAGATGCTTTCCCTGCGTTAAACGAATCTTGCCAGCGTGATTTAAGTGATGCTGGATTGTTGCAGCATGTCTCGATAGAGCGCCAGACTGGGCATAGTCAGAGTCTGGCCGTGCTGCGTTTTGTGGTAACTCTTAATTCTCATGCGCCAGAGCACACGGGCAGCTATGCTCAATTACAGCGACTACTGGCAAGTAGTCAACTGGGTGAAAAAGTGCGTCAAAGGGCATTATCCCTGTTGCAGCTGTTGGCACAGGCGGAGGCTCATGTGCACGGAGTGCCTATAGCGGATGTCCATTTTCATGAGATAGCCGATTGGGACTCTCTAGTGGATATAGTGGCTGCGGCCAGTATTATTGAACATAGCGCTATCCATAGTTGGAGTTGTGCACCGCTACCCTTAGGTTCAGGTTTGGTAAGCACGCAGCATGGCCAGCTGCCAATTCCCGCGCCTGCAACGGCTTATTTGTTGAACGGATTATCTGTTGTTGATGATGGGTTGCCTGGTGAGCGAGTGACGCCTACAGGTGCTGCAATTATCCGGTATCTGCTGTCAGATGATGATGGTCGGTTGTCACCGTCGGTGCAACGCCCTGCAGGACGTTTACACGCTGTGGGTTGCGGTGCTGGTCAACGAAACTTACCTGATCGACCCAATATCGTGCGTTGCTCCGTTATCGAACAAACCGCAGTGAGCGAAGTACATGCCTGCAGACCTGGCATTGATCCGCTGATCAGTACACCTGCGGAGGCTTTGCACAATGATCAGCCGAATGCGCCTAGTATTAAGCAGGTTGTACAGATCGGGTTTGATATTGACGATATGACGCCGGAGGAGATTTCTGTTGCACTGAATCATATTCGAGCTGGCGTGGGTGTACTGGACGCCAACTTCGTATTGGGTGTGAGTAAGAAGGGTCGGGCTGTATTTATAGTGAGTGTTTTGTGTAAACCCGATGCGGTTGATAGTGTGAGTGCCTTGTGTTTTACTGAGACCAGTACCTTGGGTCTGCGGGTACTGCCTATAGAGCGCCGTGTGCTAGAACGTCATATGCATAGTGTTGTTGATGAGTACGGGCCAGCGAACGTTAAATCTGCTGAGCGCCCAGAAGGCACTACCTCAAAAGTTGAGAGCGATGATATCTCGGCCATTCCAGGACTACACGCGCGTCGTCTTCGAGCTCAACAGTTAAGGGAGCCATTTGAGACATGAGCGTGCAGGGTGGCAGTGGACATAATCGACGCGCAGGTATTGAGATAGATCGATCGACACAGGCTAGTGCAGTTGAGTCCATATATACCAGCCTTCAGTCGGTGCTCATTGTCTATCCAAGATTAGCTATTGCTGTTAGTGGTGGTGTTGACAGCATGACACTCGCTGCGATTGCTTTTGATACATTGGGTGAGCGGGTACTTTTAGTGCATGCGATGTCGCCCGCTGTTCCTGCAGATGCAACCCAGCGCGTCATAGACCATGCCACACGGTACCAATGGCCATTGAAATGTGTGGATGCCGGGGAATTTGCTGATGAGCGCTACCGAGCTAATCCGGTTAACCGCTGTTATTTTTGCAAGTCAAACTTATATGCACGTCTGAGTGACGTGTGGGACGGACCAATTGCCTCGGGAGCGAATCTGGATGATCTGGGTGACTATCGACCCGGACTATTGGCGGCCAGCGAACATCGCGTTGTACACCCACTGATTGAGGCAAACATTGATAAAGCCATGGTTCGTCAGTTGGCAGCATACAAAGGCCTTACACAGATCGTAGACTTGCCAGCACAACCATGCCTATCGAGCCGGGTGCAGACTGGTATCGCTATCAATGCCACAGATCTGCTATTCGTTCACCGTATTGAGCGGTATCTAATGCAAGTATTGGGGCCTGGTGATATTCGGTGTCGAATCACAGCGCAGGGTGTTCGGGTTGAAGTTGCCAAGGCTCTGCAGCAAGCTCATAGTGAACAGTGGCCAGGCATAGTGCTTGAGCTTGAGCGTCGGGTGCAGCAACACGAACGTGTGTTAGTTGAGGTTGTGGATTATCAGCGAGGCAGTGCGTTCGTACATTTGCCCGACACAGCCGCAGCCCCATAAGGCTCACTATGAGTCATGATTTTAAATTCGATTGGCAGCGCGCTCACAGAACTGGAGTGCCGGAAGTTGTGCTGGCTGAGCATAAGAGCACCGAACAACTGCTGGCTATCGCTTCTCAGAGTATTGAACAGCAGTTCCCCCTGTTCATGACGCGAGTGAATGCTGAGAAGGCACACGCTTTACAGTCCACTCTGGCAGGTTATATTAACTATCACAGCGAATCCTGCACTGTATTCGTAGGTCAGCACCCGCTGGGGACAATGGTAGGCGATCAGACCGGATGGGACGAGAATATCCGCGCATACAGACAACCTGACAATGCCCCGCTGAGATCAAACCGCGAAGTGCCTGTTGCCGTTGTTGCTGGTGGCACATCAGATGTACCTGTGGTGGCTGAAATCGAACAGTCTTTGTTATACCTGGGTAAACGATCCGACCGCTATGTCGATGTAGGTGTGGCTGGGTTGTGGCGACTAACAGATATCGCCGAGAAGCTGACCCAATATCGGCTGATTATTGCCGTCGCGGGTATGGAAGGCGCACTATTCAGTGTGTTAGCGGGTCTGGTTCAGGCCCCTGTTATTGCAGTGCCCGTGTCGGTGGGCTATGGCGTAGCGCAAGGGGGGCATGCGGCCTTGCACTCAGCGCTAAGCAGTTGTGCACCCGGAATTGCCGTGGTTAATGTTGATAATGGATTCGGCGCCGCTGCGTTGGCCGTTAAGATTCTCGATGCGTAAAAAATACTAGCCTGCTACATCAGCCTTGAGTCTTAAACCGTCTGACACCTTACTCCAGAGGTAACCGTGTTAGTGCTACTTAATTAAGTGCTACTTGATTATTAGATTGTCCGTTTGACGAGAGCGTGCTTTCTGCTCGATCATGGGCTCTCGGCCACCGCGTAAAATACTATTACCCTCAAATACCGTGCGCTGATCAATTGGCTCTGGATTGAGCCAATCATCTTCCTTCATCTGGCCACTCTGCCCGTATGCATCCAGTGCATTCTGGTAGCAAGCGAGTCTGACCGTCTCTTCGGGTATGCCGCGCTTGAGCGCCAATGAGGCAGTTTTGGCAACACCCAAGGGTTCGGAGATGCCCCAGTCGCAGGCCGAATCTACCATGATGCGATTGGCACCGTATTCCGCCAGGATGTCGACCATACGCTCATTGCCCATCTTGGTGGAGGGGTAAATTGAGAATGCAGCCCAAAAACCGCGATCCAGCACTTCGCGAACGGTCTCTTCGTTGTTGTGATCAACCACAATCATTGACGGATCCAGACCATGTTCTAGGCACACGTCCATGGAGCGTGTGGTGCCGCGTTTCTTGTCACGGTGTGGTGTGTGAATCATCACGGGCAATTCGAGCTCTCTTGCCAGTTCCAGCTGTTGCCGGAAATACCGATCCTCCAATTCACTTTGTTCGTCGTAACCGATCTCACCAATGGCAACGACGCCCTCTTTAAGCGCGAAGCGTGGCAGTATTTCCATGACAGCTTCCGCCAGTTCCTGGTTGTTAGCTTCTTTGGAATTCAGCCCGATGGTGCAGTAGTGACGCATACCGAACTGGCCAGCGCGAAAACGCTCAAATCCGAGTATGGACGATAAATAATCAATGTAGGTACCGACATGGGTGCGAGGTTGCCCGACCCAGAACGCCGGTTCAATGACCGCCACAACGCCAGAGGCGACCATCGCCTGATAGTCTTCGGTGGTGCGCGAGATCATATGCGCATGTGGGTCGATAAACATCATGTGCAGGCTAGCCAGTCGGTGTTTGGGAAAAAGTATAGTAACCGCTGGCAAGCTTGCTAACTGAGTTTGTTAGTTGCCGCCACAGTGAACTACACACAACGTGGGGATAGGCCGGGATAACAGGCTAACAAACTCGGGGCAACCGCGCTGCCGGTGGCGTGTTTCGACTGCGATGCGAGGTGACTTTGCCGTCTATCACGCTCATGCCAATACCCGGCAAATTGCCCTGCTGAATACTCTCGAGCATATCGGCACCGGGGGAGTGTTGGGCCTGATCTAAAATGATAAAATCTGCTGACTTACCGGGCTCTATGATGCCGCTGTCGAGTTCGCGCATACGTGCGGTATTACCGGTCGCGAAACAGAAGGCAATTTCTGCCGGTACATTGCCCAAGCTGGACAGTAGCGCAATCATGCGTAATATGCCCAGCGGTTGTACGCCTGAACCTGCCGGTGAGTCGGTGCCGAGTATGACGCGCTCTGACTGGTCAATTTCAAAGGCAGTGCGCATAGCGAGCAAGCCCGCACGTTCGTTTCCGTTGTGGACGATTTCAATGCCGCGAGTGCAGCTTTCGCACAAGCACATAATCTGGTCGTCCGGTAGCGCGGTGTGCCCACCGTTAATATGGCCGATGATGTCTGCATCCGCTTCCAGTAC
The DNA here is from genome assembly GCA_938003775.1 of uncultured Granulosicoccus sp. Lineage (GTDB taxonomy): Bacteria > Pseudomonadota > Gammaproteobacteria > Granulosicoccales > Granulosicoccaceae > Granulosicoccus. Next base: position 5,604 of record CALKXZ010000203.1, read on the forward strand.
GATGTCCTTGTCGATTAAGCCGGAGCCTGGAATAGAGGGGCCACCGGTATGAATGGTTGATTGAATGCCATACTTGCGTGCCCACTTGACCATCTGCGCCGCTGTTTCACCGGCCTTAACCGAGCCCAGTCCCACTTCACCAAGCAGCTTGACTCCGGCATCTGACAGGTCTTTGAAATCCTGCTCTTCCATGCCTTCTTCCAGCACGGGGGCACCGGCATGCATCTTGACACCCGACGGACGAAAGTTTTCATACCAGCGCTGTGAAGCGATGGCCATGGCTTTCAAACCGACGATATCTTTGGGTCGACCGGGCAGGTGTACTTCTCCTGCAGATATCATCGTGGTGACCCCGCCATGCAGGCACGAGTCAATCCAATTTATCTGTTGCTGGCGCGGTGTGTAGTCGCCTATGACGGGATGCACATGAGAGTCAATCAGGCCCGGTGCCAGCCAGGTATCGTTGGCGTCAATCGTTGTACTGGCATTGTCGGTATTCATGTCTGTTTCATAACCGATGTCGCTGATACGTCCATCAATCGCAATAACGCAGTCACCATCAAGCAAGGGTGCTTCGAGCTTGCCTGAAAGTATGCGTCCTATATGACGGATGACCAATTTTTCTTGCGTGTCAGTCATGTTTTTGTCAGTCATGTTGTGTGACCCCGATGCGTTGTTCCTGGATTTAAGAAGACCACTGTCATTGCGTAGAAAGTGGACTCTCAACCGTGTTGAAGCTTCACCAGCAAGCGAGTGAGTTGCCGGGCCTCGCTGGCAGTCAGGCCCTGTAAGGTTTCTACGGTAATTTCGTGCGCAGTATGCACCGATTCACGCACAACTTTTTTTCCCTTGACGGTTAGAGAGATGATCAGTCGACGCTTGTCGTTAGAATCCACCTGGGTCTTGATCATGAGTTTACTTTTCAGGCGCTCGATCACGCCATTGGTGGTAGCAGCATCAATCCCAACCCGGCGTCCTAACTCATTTTGCGACAGTTCACCTACTTCATCCAGCCGCGCCAATACAGAGAATTGCGTGGGTGTCAGTTCCGGCATTCGATGGGTGAATATTTCTAGATGCCGCTGATTAGCCAGACGTAGCAAGTAGCCGATCTGCTGATCGAGCCGGTAGCTTGGCACGCCGCTTTTTGGTGCGCTGTTTACCGAACAGCGTAAATTGCCGGATGCGTCAGATTTCATCGTTGCCCTTGACCTTCTGGAAAGTTTCGGTATAACTGTTTGTGTACTAACAGTTCAAATACAACCATACCTGCAAGTGACTGCACAAGCCAAGCTGTTGCAGTCAATTCATTGTCCAAAATGTGTTCAACCGACAGTGGTCGGTTAAGGCTACATTTTGGTGCACATACCATTGGTCTATCACCATGCCAGATGTCATTATTCGAAAGCTTGGATTGAGTATTGAGGAAATATTCCATGAAGGTGGGGAGGTGTCCAGCGGCACGTTAATCAAGGCAGCGGCGGTTGCTGTGATTCATAATCCGTTCGCCTCTCGTCACGAATTGGACATAAAACCGTTTATGGATGACCTTAAGCCGTTAGGTCTGGACATGGCAAACCGCCTGGTAAATGCATTGGGTGGTGTTGACAACGTCCAGGGTTATGGTAAGGGTGCGATAGTGGGTGGCGCTGGTGAAATTGAACACGGTGCGTTGTGGCATGTACCAGGAGGGTATGCGATGCGCGAAGTATTGGGTGATGCAAAAGCCATCGTGCCTTCCACTAAAAAAGTCGGTTCACCGGGTACGCGACTCGACATACCCATCACGCATATTAATGCGTCATATGTCAGAAGTCATTTCGATGCGATGGAGATCGGGCTCAACGACTCGCCACGTAAAGAAGAAATGTTGTTGGCTCTGGTCATGACGACAGGTGCAAGAATTCACGCACGCGTTGGTGGGTTGCAAGCCCAAGCCATTGTAGGTAAGGATGGTTTGCACTAGCGTAGCAACGGTCTGCGCTTTCGACCCACCACAAGCCTGGTTGCTTGATGCTGGTGTGTCATCGAATCCACGCTTGCAGCCCAGGCTACATCTGCAACAGGGTCCAATCGATCTGATCATCGCTGCCGAAGGTTCACCTACTGAAGTACGCAAGGCCTATCGGCAAGCAACCCTTGCATTCCATGATGTACTCAGCGTTCTGGCAGCCCAGCTGCCTGAGCTTAGAAAGCCATTGCTTGATGATGGTCCACGCACTGTTAACGGAGATGTAGCAGCACGGATGGTCGCTGCTTGCAGGCCTTTTTATGCGTATCAACTAACACCTATGATCGCTGTTGCGGGATCGGTCGCCGATTACATTTGCAATGCAATGCTGGCCGGGCGATGCCTGCAAAAAGTTCAGGTGAATAATGGTGGTGACATTGCCTTGTCATTGAATGCAGGCAGCAGCTGTCTTATTGGTATCAATACTTCACTGCAGAGCACTACTCATGTCGATACAATTACCATACACCCTGACGAAAATATCGGTGGGGTTGCCACCAGTGGCTGGCAGGGACGCAGTCATTCACTGGGCATTGCCGATGCGGTAACCGTGTTGGCGCCCAATTGTGCCAGCGCCGACACCGCTGCTACACTAGTAGCCAATGCGGTGAATTTGCCAAATTCAAAAAAAATTACCCGTCGGCCGGCTATGTCGTTAAGCCCCGATTCTGATCTGGGTAACCGGCTGGTGACCGTCGATGTCGCGGTTCTGACGACAAGCGAACGTGCTCAGGCATTAGAAGCTGGTAGTCGTCTGGCAACGTGTTTCTGTGATGCTGGGCTGGTGCAGGCGGTCTATCTGCATTTACAAGGGCAGAGCCGGGTTGTTACGTCGCCGAGCCTTGATGTTGCCAATCTTACGCATAAGTCTAACCGTGCCTGTGTCAAGCATTGTCAGGTAGCCACCTCTAATAATCACTTCCAACACATGAGTCCGACACTCACTGCCTGAGTAGCTAATGATGAGCACAGTCAAAATACGCAAACTGGTATCTTTCGTTGAAGAGACACTTACCGAGATGGGTCAACCCATTGACCCGCCGACTCGCCGTGCTGCCGCCGTAGCAGTTATTGAAAATCCGTATGCCTCGCACTACGCCGATGAGCTAGAAGCATTGATGGTGATCGGCGAGGAGTTAGGTGCATTGCTTGGCAAAAAGTGTGTCGACCTGCTGGATATAGAACCTGCTCAGGCGCAAAGCTACGGCAAAGCTGCCATGGTGGGCGAGAACGGCGAGCTTGAGCACGCTGCCGCTATTTTGCATCCACGTATGGGTAAACCACTGCGTGCAGCCGTAGAACGAGGTGCCGCGCTAGTAGCCTCGAGTAAAAAAATGGGGTCGATGGGGCAGGTGCTTGATGTACCGTTAGGTCACAAAGATGCCGCGTATGTTCGTTCACATTTTGATGGTATGGAGGTGCGCATAAATGACGCACCACGGGCGAACGAGATTATGGTGGCTATCGCTGTGACCGATTCAGGTAGACCATTACCCCGTGTTGGTGGGCTAACTCATGAAGAGGTTGAGGGCAAGGATGGTTTGCGATGAGCAACGGGGGCTATGTTCGTAATGCCTGGTATGTGGCCGGTTGGTCATCGGAGTTTGATGACAGTCTGAAGCGTGTGGTGATACTTGAGCAACCTGTGGTCATGTACCGAACATCTAACGGTTTGGTTGCTGCGTTAGAAGATCAATGCCCACATAGATTGCTGCCGTTATCCAAAGGCAAGCGACTGGGTGATGACATACAGTGTGGCTATCATGGAATGACATTCAACTGCGAAGGGCACTGTGTCAGAGTACCGGGGCAGGATAATATCCCGTCATCGGCTTATGTCGTTGCCTACCCGGTACAGGAGAAACACGATATTGTTTTTATCTGGATGGGTGATCCGGATAAGGCTGACGCTGACACACTATTCGACCTCCCACAATTTGGCAATGACCAGTGGCATGCGCATCAGGGTGATGCGTTGCACCTAAAAGCCAACTACCTGAACGTTGCAGAGAACCTGGTAGACCCTGCGCACGTAAGCTTCGTGCACCCCACAACATTGGGCAATGCTGCCAGTGAGAACGTACCTGTCCATGTGGATACTGAAGGCGATGTACTGGTCGCTTGGCGTTGGATCAGGGATGCGCCGCCGATTGGTTTCTTTCAGAAGTTTGGTGGTTTTTCAGGTAACGTTGACCGTTGGCATTACTACTATCTGCACTTGCCCTGTACGGCTGTTATAGATTTTGGTAGCGCCGATACATCAATGGCACTCGAAGAAGAGGCAAGAGATGACGGTGTACGTATTTTTGCGCTGCATTTTCTGACGCCAGTTAATGAGCATTACACCATTGATCGCTGGATGCACTTGCGTAATGCGGCAGTGGGCGATCACGAGGCGTCAGCACAGATGGATGACCTGTTTCGCGTAGCCTTTAATGAAGACAAGGAAATACTCGAAGCTATCGACGAGCAAGAGCTTTTGCCGCAATCACGCAAGCCCATACGACTAGCGATCGACAAAGGACCTTCTGTATACCGGCGCCGCATAGCGTCTCTTATCGAGGAAAATAGGGAATGAAAATGAAGAAATCAGTGGTAGCAATTGTTATGGCTGCGGTAGTCGCGGTTGGCCTTATGGGCACCAGCCAGGCAACTTTTGCAGCGGACCCCATCAAGATTGGTGAGATCAATCACTACAAGCGCATGGCAGCTTTTGCCGGTCCGTACAAAAACGGCATTGAGCTTGCGCTGGGTGAAATTAATGACGCTGGTGGTGTCATTGGGCAGCCGCTGGAGTTTATTTATAGAGATGATCAAGGCAAACCTGGCGAGGCCATTAAAATTGCCGAGGAACTGGTCAGTCGAGAAGGCGTTGCCATGCTCACCGGTACCATACTGAGTAATGTAGGGCTGGCTATCTCTTCATTCGCGGCTGAGAAAAAAGTAGTTTACCTGGCTTCAGAGCCACTGGCTGACGGGCTTGTTTGGGAAAAGGGTAATGACTATACCTTCCGCCTGCGTGCTTCAACCTATATGCAGGCGGCGATGCTGGCAGAGGCTGCAGCAAAAACCGATGCAGTCAAGTACGCCACTATCGCACCCAACTACGCTTACGGTAAAGATGCCGTAGCTGCTTTCAAAAAAGCATTAACAGCGCTACGCCCCGATGTCGAATTTGTTGCTGAGCAATGGCCAGCGGTATTCAAGATCGATGCAGGCGCGGAAGTGCAGGCGCTAGAGCGCGCCAAACCAGATGCTATCTATAATGTGACTTTCGGCGGTGATGTTGCCAAGTTTGTGCGTGAAGGCACCACTCGTGGATTATTCGACGGCCGTCACGTGTACGGACTGCTCACCGGTGAGCCGGAGTATTTGGAACCGCTGGCTGATGAAGCCCCCGAGGGTTGGACTGTGACAGGTTACCCTTGGTATGACTTTGAAGAGGGGGCGAACAAGGTGTTTGTTGATGCCTATATGGCCAAGTACGACGAGAGCCCGAAGATAGGTTCGTTAGTCGGTTATATGACAGCACAGTCTATTGCAGCGGCAATTACGCGGGCTGGCTCAACCGACATGGAAGCACTTCGAACCGCTTTTATCGGGTTGGATGTGGACACACCGATAGGTGCTATTCAGTTTCGCGAACAGGATCATCAGTCGACTATGGGGGCGTTTGTAGGCACTACCACTGTGGTTGATGGTAAAGGTGTGATGGTTGACTGGAGTTATAAAGATGGGGCGAGTTACCTGCCTTCAGATGAAGAGGTCGCAAAGCTTCGTCCGGCGAGTAACTAGTTGTAAAAAAGCCTTTAGGAACAACAGACACCACAGACGCACCATATGGGACTATTCATAGCCCAGTTACTGACAGGACTGGCTAACGCTGCGACTCTGTTTCTGGTGGCATCCGGGTTATCGCTGATTTTTGGCGTAACCCGGATTGTCAATTTTGCGCACGGTTCATTTTATATGTTAGGTGCGTTTGCTGGCTATTCATTGATGCAGGTACTGCCGGGTGCCATTGGCTTTTGGGCGTCGGTGTTGCTGTCGGGTCTGATTGTTGGTGTGATTGGTGTGATCGTCGAAATACTCGTGCTCAGACCCGTCTATAAAGCACCTGAATTGTTTCAGCTGGTTGCAACGTTTGGTGTCATTCTTGTCATTCAGGATCTGGCCCTCATGATCTGGGGCGCTGAGGATTTGCTCGGACCACGTGCACCGGGGCTCAAAGGCGTGGTACGTATTATGGGTGAGCCAGTGCCTAAATACGATCTAGCTCTAATCGCCATTACGCCGTTCGTATTGTTTGGGTTGTGGTATCTGATTACGCGAACCCGGGTCGGCGTGCTGGTTCGCGCAGCCACCCAAGACAGAGAAATGGTTGCAGCGCTAGGTGTCAACCAGTCCTGGTTGTTTACCGGTGTATTTTTTCTGGGTGCAGCACTGGCGGGTTTGGGTGGTGCCATACAACTACCCAAGGGTGGTGCCGATCTACTCATGGATTTCAACATTCTGGCGGCAATTTTTGTGGTTGTGGTCATTGGCGGTATGGGCTCGTTGCCGGGGGCCTATATTGCGGCGGTACTGATTTCAGTATTGAATGTGTTTGGTGTTTCTTATTTGCCGCAAAGCACCCTGGTATTGATGTTTGTTGTTATGGCGGTGGTTTTAACGATCCGACCTTATGGTTTACTGGGTAGGGAAGAGGTCGTAGGCGAACACGGTCAGGTGGGAGAGCCGGAGCGGCCCATCAAGCCTGCTGGAACCAAGGCTCGTTTGCTCGTTGGTGCGCTATTAATTGCGTTGCTGGCGCTGCCAGCAGTGGGGTCGCACTTTCTGGTCATTCTGGCAACGGATATCATCATCTTCTGTCTGTTCGCAGCCAGCTTGCATTTTTTGCTGGGCCTGGGAGGGCTTGTCTCGTTCGGTCATGCGGCCTATTTTGGCGGCGGTGCCTATGTCGCTGGTTTGCTGGTTACACATGCTCATGCACCAATGGAACTCGCCTTTTTGCTGGCACCGGTTGGCGCAGGCTTGGCAGCTGTCATCGTTGGTTGGTTGTGTTTACGACTAACCGGCGTGTATTTCGCTATGTTGACATTGGCACTGGCCCAGCTGTTGTGGTCACTGGTATTTCAATGGGACGAATTCACAGGTGGTGATGATGGGCTTGTCGATATCTGGCCTGCCAGTTGGCTATCGGAGTCAAACAGTTACTTCTATTTCACAGTCATCGTTGGTGTTGGCGGCATCATACTGTTGCGCCATATTGCTCACTCACCTTTTGGCTATGCTCTTCGGGCATCACGAGATTCACAACGTCAGGCGGAGGCAACGGGTATTAACACTAAGCGTGTGCAATGGATGGCCTTTACACTCGCTGGTGCACTGGCCGGTGTGTCTGGTGCCTTATTCGTATTCTCCAAAGGCAGTGTCTTTCCTAATGAGCTGGAAATTGCTAAATCGTTTGATGCGCTTATTGTCGTTTTCTTGGGTGGTGTAAAAACACTATCAGGTGGTGTCGTCGGTGCAGCATCGTTAGAGCTGGTTAAGGACTATCTCACGCGTTTCGAATATTGGCGGCTTACGCTGGGTTTGTTGATTATAGTGGTGGTGATTCTAGCGCCCCACGGTATCGTTGGTTCGCTGAGGAAACTGTACGACAAAGTGTTTGGATCAAATGATGACCCCGACAGTACCGGCTTGAATACACCGGGTACTACGCAATCACGTGATATGCCCGGCGGCGTATCCGGTGGAGGCGTATCGTGAACGGCGAGGTTGCTACAGATATATCGAACGCAGTACTGGCGGTTCAAGGGTTAAGTAAGTCCTTTGGCGGTATTCACGCGGTTACTGATGTTCACTTTCAAATTGCAAAGGGTGAACTGCTTGCCATGATCGGGCCCAATGGCGCTGGCAAAACAACCTGTTTCAATATGTTGATGGGGCAGTTGAGCCCCACTAATGGATCGGTGTTTCTGATGGGTGAGAACATCACCGGTATGAAACCGCGCAAGGTGTGGCGTAAGGGAGTGGGTAGAACATTTCAGATCACTGGGACCTATCAGTCAATGACGGTGATTGAAAATATACAAATGGCGTTGATTTCACATCACCGCAAACTCTACTCGATCAGGCCTTATGCAACGCGTCTATACCGAGAAGAGGCAATGAGTTTGCTGGAGTTGGTTGGTATGGCGGAACAGGCCGAGCGTGCCTGTGCAATTCTTGCTTATGGCGACTTAAAACGTCTTGAGTTGGCCATAGCTCTGTGCCACCAGCCACAGCTGTTGTTGATGGATGAACCCACGGCAGGTATGGCGCCCAGAGAACGTATTGCATTGATGCAGCTAACCGCAGACATCGTGCAGGAGAAAAATCTCAGTGTATTGTTTACAGAGCACGACATGGATGTTGTGTTTGCACATGCTCATCGCGTGATGGTGTTGAATCGTGGTCAGTTAATTGCCAATGGATCGGTTGAACAGATTCGGCATGATGCCACGGTTAGGGAAGTCTACCTCGGCGGTGGGAGCGTATTTGCTGATGAGACAGTGGGTGATGTTCGTGCTTGAACTTACCGGTGTCAACAGTTTTTACGGCAAGGCGCATATCCTTCGCGATTTGGGCTTTAGTATTCAGGCAGGTGAAGTTGTATCCCTGTTGGGTCGAAACGGTGCTGGCAAAACTACCACTGTTAAGTCCATCATGCAGCTGGTCAGTCCGGCTAGTGGTGAGGTGACGTTTGATGGTCAGTCGCTGACTCACCTACCCACTCATCGTGTTGCTAAATTAGGTATTGGGTATGTGCCCGAAGAGCGTCGCATTTTTACCGATCTGACCATCAGTGAGAATTTAGAAGTGGGTCGTCAACCACCTCGCGATGGCGTGTTTGAATGGACACAAGATATTGTATTTGAGCTGTTTCCGAATCTTGCAGAGAGGCGCAATAATCGCGGAAAGGCACTCTCTGGTGGCGAGCAACAAATGCTATCAATTGCACGCACTCTGATGGGTAATCCGCGATTATTGCTGCTGGATGAACCTTCAGAGGGTATTGCACCTGTCATAGTCGAACAAATGGCACAGACTATTTTGAAATTGAAATCAGAAGGTTTGCCAGTGCTGTTGTCTGAACAAAATCTGCACTTTGCAAAAATAGTCTCGGACCGTGCCATTATCATTGAAGGTGGCTTGAAGAAGTACGATGGAGCCTTTGCAGAGTTGGAATCGCAACCGGAGATCAGAGATGCCTATCTGTCTGTTTGACTGGGTTGCTGCTTACGGCGTTGGTTCTGGATTCAACGATGATTGCCTGGATACCGTCTTCGTATGAATCGCACGCAGCAAATGTCACTGGGTTCTGCACTGGAGGAACTCGCTAGAACACCTGTAGCAATACTAGCTGGTGGCACAGACTTTTATCCAGCCTTGCAAGATAAGCCAACACCTGACAATGTGTTGGATATTACCCGGATCGCTGGTCTTCGTACTATCGAGAAGAATGCAGATGGTTGGTCGATAGGCGCAGGTAGCACGTGGACGGATGTGATCAACGCCTGTTTGCCTCCAGCCTTTGATGGGCTGAAAGCGGCGGCGCATGAAGTGGGTTCCGTGCAAATTCAGAATGCGGCGACCGTGGCGGGGAATTTATGCAATGCCTCTCCTGCGGCTGATGGTGTTCCACCTCTGCTAGCGCTGAATGCTCGCATTGAGTTGGCATCTGTACGCGGTCGGCGCACAGTGTCATTGCAGGATTTTATTCTTGGCCCACGGAAGACTGCTCGTCAGGCTGATGAACTGATGGTGGCTATACACATACCGCCAATTAACGAAAGCGCTATCGGTCGTTTTTCCAAGTTGGGTTCTCGTCGCTATCTGGTCATATCCATTGTTATGGCGTGTATTTTATTGGACACTGATGAGCAAGGTAACCTGACTGACGTACGTATTGCAGTGGGCGCCTGTTCGGCCGTAGCACAGCGCCTGGAAGATCTTGAGCAGATGCTACTGAACTATTCGATACACACAGATCTCGTGTCCATGGTGACACCGAGTATGTTCAGTTCGTTGACGCCAATAGATGATATCCGGGGCAGTGGTGACTACCGACTGGCAGCACTTCATCAGATGGTTAACCGATTATTATCATCGTGTGTGCATGATGCGCGAGCCCTCCTATCGTCTAATGCACGACGTATTGATCAAGGTGGTGATTTTGACGGTGATCAAGAAGGTGATCAAGAAGCCCTCGGAATTGCAAGCCAACCACACGCCAAAGGGGAAGGTCGTGAATTTTTACTATTATAAATTATTTATAGCCAATCTGCCCCATATTTGCTTTCT
>CALKXZ010000204.1 GCA_938003775.1 uncultured Granulosicoccus sp.
TACAGGTGTTTAGTGATGCCACTGCGTTGGAATTTACGCGTGTGGATACACCACTGGTTGCAATCTCAAAAAAAGCACTGGCAGAACGAGGCAAAGCGATTGCTGCTCGTCAGGCTGTACGTATTGCAGCCAAGCAATCGATTGTAAATTCAATTGAGCGCAACGATGACCTAGCGGGTGGGATTGCCCGCCTTTTGTTGTTTGTTATCGAGCAAGCGGATACTCGGAGTTGGGAAACACTGCCCGCATACTTGTCTCTAATTCGCATTCCTCTGACAGAAGGTAAACACGCTATTGATTTACGCGTTAATGATTATGGTTATGTGCCGGTGTCTATTTCACACAATAGAACGATAGAAGTAGACATTAAACCTGGGCAGCGACAAATCCGGCTGATTAGAGTTGGTGTTGAAGCCGAGTAAAAAATGTAGCTGCAAATTGCACAAACGACGCAAACTGGTGGGTTGCATGGTAATCCCGTTTCTATGCTAGTCTCAGCTCTCCAGTTGCAACACAAAGGAGGTGACCAAATGTCTAGTGTTTTGAATTGTGTCGGGTCTGCTATGGGTGTAGCGCGATTTAACCAACGTTCTATCACGTGAATCTCTAGCCAGCTGACTCGTCAGCCAAGGCACGGAAAGCCGCCTTTTCAGGCGGCTTTTTTATGCGCTTAGACTGACACCGTAGCAGCAACCATAACAGCGCTGGACTAATTTACGTCACTGCCGTGTCAAACACACCAGGAAGGGAAACCTCTAGCAGGCTTGCATCGCTGGAAATATCACCGATTGCGTAATCATCATGTGGTGGCAACGTAAAAGCGTCTCCTGCCACCATCAGCTGCTTATTGATCCGTACGCTGCCGGTCAGAACAAAAGAAAACAACACCTGTGCGGTATGCGAAGCTCGGTAATTGCCCGTGGTACCCGCAGCTCGCAGCAGGTTGACACCGGCAGTGTTTCCTGACGCAACAGAGACACCCGCATCACTCGCAGCGAAACCGGGTAAACGATGCGCTTGCCAGCGAGCTTTAGCATGCTGGTAGTGACAAAACCGTTGACCGTGATAAAGCCGATGGGAATCCACACGGTCATTAGGTAGTACCATTTCATTGTCAATAGCTGTCACATGCTCAGCTGGCGTACTCAATTCGATAACTTCCAGACCATTAGAGGTATCCAGTACACAGTGGCGGATATGCGGAGGCTGGTTAACACAATCACCCGGCATAAGAACAACGGGCTGCCCCTGATCTTCGTAGATCAGTTTGATCCAACCCTGTACGCAAAAAACCAATTGAAAACCGGTCGTGTGGTAATGAACGCGATCAGCGACCGGACCGCCATTGGGTATACGGATATGCGACGCAACGATACCACCACCCAGACGGCTAGGGATTAACTCACGTGTGTGTGTACCCGCTCGTCCGGGCGCCCAGGGCGAATTTCTCAGTGTGCAAATCTCAATACGGTGATTATCGAACGTCTGTGTTGGCATCAGTCTGGATGCTTCCCAGCGAATTTCGGTACCCGTGGGGGAACGTAAAGGCGCTCGCGACCCCTCCTCGGTTTTGAACACCAAGGCACCCGGATCACCCCGGTGATTGACATCCAACAACAGCGATAGTCCAAAGCCTGTCAACTCGGCACATTGTGGTTCGCTGGTTGGGTAAACCGTGTGCAGGTGCAAGGCTAACTGGCGGGTATAAAAATCGATATCCGCCTGCAGATCTTTACTGGGTAGAATGCAAAAGGCCTGATCGTCGCGTTTTCTCACCATTGTTTGTCTGGAATGTTAAAGAAACGACAGTTGGTCACGACAGAGCCTGCGGCTGAAGAAAATTCTATGACGGCGTGCAAAACGAATTCCTCAATGACAAACTAGCTGCACTTAATTCCCTAAATCTAACGACATCATACGACAGGCACGCCGTTCACGTCGCTCATGAATTATCTGGACAGGTATACTGGATGGTCGAATGTTCAGATACCGCGACCCGTGTCTCAAGTAGAAACCAACATGAAACCCCGACCGCTGATTGATCTACTCATCAGCATCATCATACCCTCTGTCATCCTGATGAAGCTCAGCGGTGATGACAAGCTAGGCGCGAGCGCTGCACTGATTGTCGCCCTTGCTTTTCCCGTGGGCTACGGTCTGTTCGAGCTAGTCTTCCACGGCAAACGCAACGTCATGGCACTGCTCGGGATAATCAGTGTGTTACTTACTGGCGGCATAGGCTTATTAAAAATCGACGCCCAATGGCTGGCAGTCAAAGAAGCGGCAATACCTTTATGCATCGGTGTCGGAGTGCTGGTAGCCAATAAGCTGGGTTATCCGCTAGTGCGTAAATTACTGTTCAACCCAGCACTTATGGATGTGGAACGCATAGATAACGAATTGGACAAAAAACAGAACCGCCAACAATTTGAAACACGCCTGGACAAAGCCAACCTGTTTCTAGCGGGCACGTTTCTGTTCAGTGCCATCATGAATTACTTTCTCGCTAAAATCATCGTAACCAGCGAAAGTGGCTCGTCGGCTTTTAATGAGGAGCTTGGGCGCATGACATTGCTAAGTTATCCGGTGATAGCCATACCGTCGATGATTATGATGCTGGGGATATTCTGGTTTATTTGGAGAACGGTTAATCGCCTAACCGGTTTGTCTCTGGAAGAGATTATGGTCAGCGAGACTGACAGGGAAAAAGAATCGGACATTGAAGACAAGCGCTAAGTGCCTGAATATATGTACGAGCAAATTCGTGTAAAGCCAATCATGGTGACTTTACAAGCGGCCAAGGTTGGCTCGAACTACGCCCTGTAGTGCAGGCCTCATGAGCGAGCCTCTCGTGCGCGGCCTAACCCGAAAGTTGCATAAAAAATTGGGGGCTTAGCCCGGACTATTGAAAAATAATCCGGGCAAGATTATGCCTTTAGCACCCTCTACTGGGAACCGCACCACATTTTTCTGGAGCGAACCTAGTCAACTCAGAGTCGTCCACTTAAGAGTCAACACCCAGTGGTTTCTGGCGAGTTCCCAAGGAGCTACCAGAGAGCCACTAGAGGATTCCTAGAAAGATGCATACAGTGGAGTGCATCTGCGGTTCGTGCCCACAACTCCAGCGGCTTCCAGTCTTGCATATGTCCAGCATCGCTTTTTATGCTTCACTCGGGCAAAGCGAACTAGCCCTTACTTGTAGGTAACGTCAACGCCAAGAACATAGGTGAATTCTCACGCTGGATTAGCACAGGGATAGCTTCATCGACAGGTGCACTACTTACCAGCGATTCCAATTCCTTGACGCTATCAACCTGTTCACGATTTATCGAGAGAATAACGTCGCCTTGTCGAATACCAGCTTTCGCTGCTGCACCGTCGGCCGCTATTTTCGCGACAACAACCCCATTTTTGATGCCCATCTGTTCACGTAACTCATCGGGTACTTCCGCTACTTCAACTCCCAGCCGCGACTCATCTACTGGATTGACCGGATCAACTGCGTTGACTTGTCGCCCTTCATCCAATGGCTCGATGGTAATAGCCAGCGTCTTATTTTCGCCATTACGCAACACTTCAACATCAACCGTGTTGCCGGGTGTTACAGACCCAACCAAGGGTGGTAATGCACTGGAGTAGTTAACGTTTTTATCGTTGAATTTCAGAATGATGTCGCCACTGGCAACACCACCTTTGTCGGCGGGGCTGTTTCGCGTCACTTGCGACACCAGCGCGCCAGCGGGTTTTTCAAGTCCAAAAGACTCAGCTAATGCTTGATCAACATTCTGAATAGACACTCCCAACCAACCACGCGTTGCAAAACCTTTGTCCTTTAACTGATCAGCAATGGACATGGCTACATTTATCGGTATGGAAAAAGACAGTCCCTGATAGCCACCTGAACGCGAATAGATTTGCGAGTTTACGCCAACCACCTCACCGTCAGTGTTGAACAATGGCCCACCAGAATTACCTGGGTTCACTGCGACATCGGTTTGAATAAAAGGTACGTAAGTGTCGTCAGGCAGACTTCGCGCTAAAGCAGAAACAATGCCCTGGGTTGCCGTGTGTTCAAAACCAAACGGGGAACCAATAGCCAAGACCCATTCACCTACACGTAACTGCTCAGAATCACCAATGGTGACAACGGGCAAATTATTAGCCTCCAGTTTCAACAACGCAATATCGCTAGCTGGGTCACTTCCAACTAAGGTTGCGTCGTATTCACGTCGGTCTTGCAAACCAACTTTTATTTGTGTTGCGTTGTCCACCACATGAGCATTTGTGATGATGTACCCATCATCGGAAATAATAAACCCACTACCAAAGCCTGCCCCCTGACGAGGTGCTGGTGACGGATTTTGCGGAAATTGCTCAAAGAAACGACGAAATTGCTCGGGAATTTGCTCAGGATCGAATCCCGGATTGCCGCTACTGGCTGTCCTTGGCGCTTCGGCTATCACAGAAATCTTGACGACTGCGTCACCTTCCTCCTCTACAAGTCCACTAAAATCGGGCAAAGTGTCCGCCCAGGATTTCGTTACAGCAAGAATGGGCAGCAATGCTAACCAGAAAAGTGTTTTTCGATATATTCTGGTGCCACTGATAACGCGAGACCCTTTCTCAGTGTCTCGTAAGCGCACTGCACGACCTAGGCTATTGGCTGTGTGTGGCCTGTTGGTATCAAGGGTGTCAATCATGGTTGTTAACTCCGTGGTTTTCACGTTTCTAAAGCTTTGCATGGAATTGATGCAACAATTGACCAATTCCTGGTTTCAGATGTTCCATTACGCATCTGTCACGCAAGGCGACAATGCATAAAGTTTTTTGGCTTACAAAACATGGGGGCTACATGCGAATTTTACTAGTCGAGGACGATACCGAGGCCGCGACCTATCTCGTCAAAGGACTGACAGAAAGTGGCCACATGGTCGAGCACGCAGCTGATGGTGAACAGGGGTTGCAGATGGCGGTCGCCAATGCGTATGACTCCATGATCATTGATCGTATGTTGCCCAAACGTGACGGTCTTTCCGTTATTGAAGAATTACGGCGTATGGGCAATATGGCGCCGGTACTCATTCTCAGCGCTCTAGACGACGTTGATGAGCGGGTGACTGGACTAAAAGCTGGCGGCGATGATTACCTCACCAAGCCTTACCAGCTCAGTGAGCTCACGGCACGCCTACAAGCGCTGACCCGACGTGCTCAGACAGGTGTCCAGGGAACTGTGTTGCATGTCGGAGACTTGACGCTGGACCTGATCAAGCACAAGGTCACGCGATCAGGTCGTAATATTAATCTGCAGCCACGCGAATTCCGTCTGCTTGAGTACCTAATGCAGCACACCGGTCAGGTTGTCACTCGCAGCATGCTGCTGGAAAATGTGTGGGACTACCACTTTGACCCACAAACCAACGTTATTGATGTGCAGATCAGTCGTCTGCGTAGCAAGATCGATAAAGACTTTGACACCCCTTTGCTGCATACCGTGCGTGGCGCAGGCTATAAACTCCACGAGATTGCCTCTACTGCAGAGACGAGCTAATCCTTACGGCCCTGATTCAGTGTGATTTACGCGAAAAACTAAACGACCTGCTAGTTACACAACGAGCAGATCAATAGGTTCTTTGATGTAAACATGGAGTTCTCGGTGCACTCCCGCCAGCGCGTCGGTCACAATGAATCAGGGCCACTTCCCACTGATCAGCAAGCCGGTCGCCGTTGGCGATGACAGTTTACTAAGCGAGTCCCAAAGCAGGACTTTGGCTGCATGACGTTGTCTGATACCGGAACGAAAACGCTACACTACACGCATGCAGCCGCAAACTGTCGTCAAAAAGACTGTCCGAGACAGAGGCCTACTAAGGCGCTTGTTGGACCAACGACGCCTATTTAGAACATCGGCGTTTCGCCTAGCATTAATCTACGCCACCCTGTTTAGCGCGCTCTCGGCAGCCACGCTAGGCTTCATTTACTGGTCTACCCGAGACCAGATTGAGTCACAAGTTGATGCACGGCTAAGGCTCGAAACGGACTACCTCATCAACCTATACAAGTCTGGGGCTTTGCCCGAATTGCTGCAAGCGCTGCAACGCAACCAGATTGATACCTACGGCAGATTTTATGATCTGGCCAAAAATGATAGCGATGAGGCAGCCACGGAACAAACCGCAGAAGCACTCCCACTGAAGCTAAAGTCAGTCCGTGCGCACACAACTCGCAATATGGGCGATGTTGCTGATCTGCCACCGGGCAGTCCGCGCGCGTTTAACCCAGTGCGAGTGGCAGAAACCAAGCTTCCCAATGGTATGAAACTAACGGTTGGGCACGAAATCAGTGACGAGCAAGCCTTACTCGATCATACGTTCACACTGGTGGTGGTCGCGACCGGCTTAACGTTATTATTCTCGCTGATTGGTGGCCTGTGGATCGGCACCAGTGTACTCAGGCGAATTGATTCGGTCAGTCGCACGGCGTCTGAAATCATGAGTGGTGATCTATCACAACGACTAAGGGTCACTGCACGTGATGACGAGTTTGACGAAATTTCTACCAAGCTCAACCAGATGCTCAATCGCATTGAAGACTTAATGAAAAGCATGCAGCAGGTCACCAATAATGTGGCGCACGATTTGCGCAGCCCATTAACACGCTTGCGTAACCGCCTTGAAGTAACACTGCTCGAAGAACGCGATCCTGAAAATTATCGCAATGTGATGAACGAGGCTATTGGCGATGCTGACAGTCTCATTCATACCTTCAATGCCATGCTCAGTATTGCAAGGCTTGAGGCGGGTATAGATTCAGCACAGTGGAACGAAACACGCATAGGCGATCTGGCTGGAGAATTGGCGGAATTGTATGAGGCGGTGGCCGAAGAAGCAGATCAGCTAACCTTCTACTCCGATATCAAAAACAACCCAACGTTTTACTGCAATCGTCACCTGATCGGCCAGGCACTAACCAATCTTTTGGATAATGCTATCAAGTACACCCCGCGACCAGGCATCGTACGCCTCAGCGTTGAAGGGAGCATTGATGAGTTCTCAGTGACTGTGTCCGATAACGGTCCAGGTATTCCTGAACACGAAAGAGAACGTGTTTTCGAACGATTTGTTCGACTGGAAAATGAACGCAACTCTCCGGGCAATGGTTTGGGGCTCAGCCTGGTTCAGGCGGTCGTCAGGTTGCACTCAGCAAAGTTGGTTCTTTCTGATAACAAGCCGGGTTTGAAAGTAACCATTCGTTTTACGCGTAAAGTAAAACCTGAACAGCGACTCTCTGCATCGACACCCAACCCAAAAACGGCCGCGGCTTAGCCCAGATCATTCATGCAAGCCTAGGAACCTGGGCGGCCCCGTAGGCGCTTAGCCGAGACCATTCATGATGGACTCAAAATAGTGTGGCTTTAGGTACTATTGCAGAGTTGATTCAGCATTGAGCAAAACACGCCCGGATTGCTCCACGTACCACGCCCATAAGGTTCCAGAACCAGGGACAGTGGGAGCGGCATTGACCATCAGAGGCATGCCTCGGGTTAGCGCTTCAAGTGCTGCAGACTGCGCTGGTTGAACACGCACGCCACGTGGTTTACCGTGCTCCTCAAGCCACAAAAAATGTTGGCCCTGTGAACCGGATTTAACCACGGACAAACCAGTAAATACCCCTTGGATTTGAATACTCTGCGCGCGAATCGGTGCACCAGTTGTCTGATCTGATTCGGCTTGATAATAAAAGTACAAACCCACCACTAGCATGATGACAGGTAATGCCGTTAGTATCGAATGGATCGGATTTCGTTGCTTGGGTATATAGATATCCTCGGGGGCCACAGGTGGCGGCCAATTGTAGCGATTCTTTTTTGCAGGTTTCACCGCCTTAGCGGGCTTGCGGTTGAGAGGCTTATTCAACGTTCTGCACTTGCTCACGCATCTGCTCGATCAATACTTTCATGTCCACCGATACATTGGTTGTCGCAATGTCGGATGATTTAGAACTCAGCGTATTAACCTCTCTGTTGAATTCTTGCATCAGAAAGTCCAGCCGTCGCCCAACTGACTCGTCACGTTCGAGCACTCGACCCAGCTCGATTATGTGGGCATCAAGTCGATCCAACTCTTCGTCCACATCCAGTTTCTGCGCAGCGTAAACAAGTTCCTGCTCCAGTCGGGCACCATCGTGTTCGGTTTTTAATGAATTAAGCTTTACCAGCCATTTTTCACGTTGACGCTGCAAGACCTTCGGTCGCAAATTACGCACATCAGCGACACAGCCTTTGAGCTGCATCGATTTGATGAGCAGTAGTTGGCTGATACTGTCACCTTCTCGTTCACGAGTAGCCACAAAATCGTGCAGTGCCCGTTCAAACACCGCCAAAGCATCTTCAACCAATTCCGATTTAAACGCCTCACTAATGCCAACCACCCCTGGCCATTGCAGTAGCTGCACGGCATCAGTTACCGCATTCTTGCCAGTAACGCTAGCGACCTTATCCACCGCATCACCTAACTGTTTTAATAAATTTTCATCAATCGCCAGAGCGTTTTTTTCAGAGCCCGAATGGCTGTATTTCAGAACCGCTTCCACTTTCCCTCGTTGCAAACACTCGGCAAGCCGGCTGCGGATGTCACTCTCCGCAGCCCTGAGTTCATCTGGCAGACGTACGGTGAAGTCTAGATAGCGGTGATTGACCGAACGCACTTCGCAGACAAACTCTGCATGGCTTGTCTTCAGGGTACTGCGACCGTAGGCCGTCATGCTACGTAACATGCTGGTTGCTCAAAGTTTTTCTCACCAGCCAGCAATTTACACGAATAACTGCGCTCAGCCATCAAGTGATGACGATCCAAGACTGACAAGCAGGTATAATCTTTTGGCCTAAGGTCAGTTAGCTCAAATAGCGGGCAAGTTCGGACTACCTCAAAGGCCTGCCACCGACTCTCAACGATTAGGACAAACACCCACTATGCGACCCAGCGGAAGAGCTTCCGACGAGCTTCGTAGCGTGACTTTGACACGCCAATACACTAAGCACGCCGCCGGATCAGTATTGATCGAAATGGGCGACACAAAAGTGCTTTGCACAGCCAGTATCGACAACCGTACACCTCCGTGGCTCAAAGGTACCGGGAGCGGCTGGGTAACAGCTGAATACGGTATGTTACCGGGCGCAACACACTCACGCGCGCGACGCGAAGCAGCGGCTGGCAAACAATCGGGACGAACGCAGGAAATTCAGCGATTGATTGGTCGTTCGCTACGGGCCGCTATTGATCTTGATGCACTCGGCGAACGAACCATCACAATTGACTGTGATGTACTGCAGGCTGACGGCGGCACTCGCACAGCATCCATCACTGGAGCCTACGTGGCCCTGACGGATGCCATGCAGTTACTGGTCGAACAACGCAAAATCAAACGCAACCCGATCCACGGTCAGATCGCTGCAGTGTCGGTTGGTATTGTCGAAGGTACACCGGTACTGGATCTGGACTACGCTGAAGACTCGAATGCCGAGACTGATATGAATGTTGTTATGAACGAAGCTGGCGGCTTTATCGAAATTCAGGGAACAGCCGAAGGTCACGCGTTTCGTGACAACGAATTGCAAGACATGTTGGCATTGGCAAAATTAGGGGTGACACAACTGGTCAGTGCACAGAGCGAATCGCTACACTCATGAGCAGCGAAGGCAGCGCTGATCAAAAAGTGGTGTTTGCCAGCGCTAACGCAGGCAAGATACAAGAGCTGAATGATCTGCTGACGCCAATTGGACTGTCATTGATCGCGCAAGGCTCACTGGGCATTAAGTCTGTTGATGAAACAGCTCATACATTCGTTGAGAATGCTTTACTTAAGGCCAGGCATGCATCGAAGGAGTCTGGCTTGCCTGCTATTGCTGATGATTCAGGCCTGGAAGTCGATGTGCTCAATGGCGCACCGGGACTCTATTCTGCTCGCCACGCCCAGCGTCATGGCCAGGGAAGCGGAGACGCTGCCAACAATGAGTTTTTGCTCAAACAACTTCAAGATGTGGACGCACAACATCGCAGCGCTAGATTCAGAAGTGTCGTGGTTTACCTCCGCCATGCGATGGATCCGTCACCACTGATTACCAACGGCAGTTGGGAGGGACATATTCTTCAAGCACCCGAGGGTGAAGGCGGATTTGGATACGATCCGGTGTTCTGTAATCATGACACCCATACAGCCGTCTCTTTATTGGATAAACCAACCAAGAATAGGCTCAGCCATCGGGGTAAAGCTGTTGCGCAAATGATTGAACTCCTTAGGTTGCAACAGCTTAATGATCAGCAACAAACTTAGCACTTGAGCCGCGCTTACCAACAACCCATGGTGCGTCATTTCACTGAACTACCGCCATTATCGTTATACGTGCATATCCCCTGGTGCATACGTAAGTGCCCCTATTGTGACTTTAATTCGCACGAGCAAAGAGGCGACATTCCGGAGGCGTCCTATATTGATGCCCTGCTCGCCGACCTTGCTGATGAACTGCCACTGATCTGGGGCCGTACGATCAGCACCGTGTTTATTGGTGGGGGAACACCCAGCCTGTTCAGTGCAGCCGGTATCGATCGGTTGATGAGCGGTATTCGAGCGCTCACCGCTCTGTCACCGTCCGTTGAAGTAACCCTGGAAGCTAACCCTGGCACCTTCGAACAGCAGCGTTTCAAGGAGTATCACACTTCGGGTATCAACCGACTGTCCATTGGTATTCAGAGCTTCAATTCGCAGGCACTGAAAAAGCTAGGACGAGTGCATTCATCCGATGAAGCAATACGCGCCGTGGACATAGCCCACACCGCTGGATTCGACGAGATCAATCTGGATCTTATGTTTGCTCTTCCCGAACAATTGCTTAGCGATGCACTTAACGATGTCACTCAGGCAACCTCGCTCAAGCCAACGCATCTGTCCTGTTATGAGCTGACGCTAGAGCCCAATACACTGTTCGCCCGATTTCCTCCGGTTTTGCCCGATGAAGATCTGCGAACAGATATGCAAAACGCCATTATTGAGACTCTGCACGAGGCTGGCTTTGATCGCTATGAAGTGTCGGCCTATGCCTTGAATGGATCACGCACAGACCCCGCTAAAACCGCTGACGTCCGTCGTTCACATCGCTCAGAACATAATCTTAATTATTGGCAATTTGGTGACTACATTGGTATTGGTGCAGGCGCACACGGTAAAATTACCTCGGCCGCAACGGGCACTATCAACAGACGTTGGAAACACAAACACCCCTCTGCGTACCTGAAAGCACAGTCAGCCAGTGAGCGACTGGGCGGGCAGCATGACATACCCCTAGACGAAACTGCATTGGAGTTCATGATGAACGCGCTGCGACTCATAGATGGCTTCCCCATTCCCTTGTTTGAATTGCGCACCGGCACATCCATGCTGCCTTGGCAAACTATCATCACTCAGGCCACTGATCGCGGCCTGCTGCAGCAAAGCGGATTGAATTTGCACGCCAGCCCCACCGGTATTAACTGGCTGAATGAGGTGCTTGAATTGTTTCTGCCAAATAATTCAGCTCATCCGAGTATGTTAAGCGGGGTACGTACAGCGGACTCTCACAATCACGCTGATAAACCACTCGTGCGCTCCTATCCTGTCATTCCATTAAATATCGTTGACAAGCACTAGGCACGTTCACCAGCACTTTTAACCGATTCAACACGCAAGATCTGAATGCTGCTCTGGGGCTGTGTTGCCGTTAATTGCCAGCCGATTGCAACATCTTAAGTAGTTGTTGCGGGTCCATGGCACTGCCGGATGACTCAGCGCGAACGTCTGAGGAATTTGACAACACCTGCCCTGCTACACCAGGTAGCGTACCGCCGAGTTCCTGAGCAACCTGTGCGGATGATTCACGCGTTTGCTGGGCCGAACCCTGCCTAATCTGCCCCGATGCGGATTTAGGCGCGACGCTAGGTGCAGGCACAGGTGCTAACACATTGACGTCGGGATTGATGCTGAGTGCCTGAGCTTCAATGCCCTCAGGAGCCGACGTGCTGTAATGCGTCACACCGTCAGCGTCCTGCCAGGTAAATACCGATGTATGGGAAGCAGAGTCACCGACGATGGGTTGCCCAACCGTATCCGACAGTGCATTTACTACCTGCCTCGAATCGTTCTGTACCCCTGAAATTAACGCTGTGAACTGGCTCACGCCTCGGCTTGCTATGTTGGTCCACAGAGCGGCTGGATCACCACCACGTGTATAAACGCCATAGGTGAATAAACCCGCGATAGCTATCAGGGGCACCGTAGCCTTGAGCAGTAGTTTCGCGACGAGACGCCAGAGCATGGGGCAAATTTTTCTTGGCTCAGATTAGGAAACTAGCGGCGCTTGTTAGCACAGCTTGACCCTGGGGCTTGCATTTTGCTGCCGACGGCCCTAGTATCCGGTTCCAATTTTTATAACCGGGAGTTTGCTATGAAACCGGATATCCATCCCGAATACAAAGACATTACAGTGACTTGCAGCTGTGGCAACACCTTTGAGACAGGTTCCACCGCAGGGCGTGATCTGAGTATCGAAGTATGCTCATCCTGCCATCCGTTCTATACGGGCAAGCAGAAAGTCATGGATACAGCTGGTCAGGTCGACAAGTTCCGTCGTCGTTACGGCGGCAAGTAGGTTCACGTCGGCCGGTATGTGGCGATCTGGGCCAGTGGCAATTTCACAGTAACGGCTGGCCAGATCGTCTACAAGTTCACCCAGGGGCACCCGTTGAGGTGCCTTTTTTGTGTCAGCGCACTCAGTGTATTAGCTGCCTGTTCCTCTCCACCTCAGGTTGAGCGCTCTACGGCACCGGCGCTGCTGGCGGCGACACTGGATGATGCAACATTACCCACCCTGCCAGACTGTCTGCACGGGGCAACGCCAGCGATCGCGCGTGTTCTTAGAATAACTGACGGAGATACGGTTGTTCTGGATGATCAACGCCGAGTGCGTATCATCGGTATCAACACGCTGGAGATGGACGCGCCAGCAGCGCCAGATCGGGCATTTGCGCAAGCAGCCACTGAGGCCTTAGAACAACTGATCGCCGATCAACCTGTCGCTGTGATCATCGGCCGTGAGCCTGCGGATAGGTACGGTCGAACGCTGGCCCATATACAGCTTGCAAATGGTAAGCTAGCCAGTGATGCATTGATCAGCCAGGGCCTTGGATTGGCCGTTGCGGTCGGCAGGAACACACGCTGTGTCCAGTCACTGTTCAACGCTGAACACGGTGCCCGATCAGCCAAGATGGGTATCTGGCAGCAACCTGGAAACTGGTTTTTAAATGCAACAGATGGCCCTGTCAACGCACGCGGATTCCACTTAGTCTATGCCAGAGTTCAACAGATTGTAGGTCATGGTAAGCGGCAGAAACTGCTACTGAACAATGGCTTGCAAGTCGCCTTAGGCTGGCACTGGCCTAGTGACTACCATCACAACAACCCCGCGCTTGAGACATTGCTGGACCAGCCAGTTGAAGTACGTGGGTGGCTAGGTTCGTCCAAAGGAAACCCCACACTCACCTTGCATCACCCAGCAAACCTTCGTCAGGTGAAGAACTAGTGTTTTACCTGATTGATTCCAGTATTTATATTTTCCGTGGCTGGCAAGGATTACCGATCACGACCCGCAATCGACTGGACCAAATAGACAATGCGGTGCAAGGGTTTACCGAAACCTTATGCCATATCTTGGAAAACCATCAGCCAGAATTCATCGTGTGCGCGTTTGACGAATGTTTCAGAAAAGGCATCAGAAATCAGATTTATCCGCAGTACAAGGCTGATCGTCCGCCCGCTCCCGAAGAGCTAACCCCGCAGTTTGGTCGCTGCAAACAGGTGGCTCAGGCTATGGGTATTATGACCATCGGTAGCGACCAGGTTGAAGCAGACGATATTATCGGCCACTTCGCACAAATAGCCCAGCAACAGCAAATGCCGGTCACCATTGTATCTGGGGATAAGGATCTTGCGCAGTTCGTATCTCAGCAGGATCGCTACTGGGATTTCGGGCGACACGAGATATCCAACTATGGTGAACTGCACAAACGCTTCAAAATCCGGCCTGAACAAATACCCGACTGGTTGGCGCTGTCAGGAGATAAAAGTGACAACATACCCGGTGTACCCGGCGTTGGTAGCACTACCGCTGCACGCCTGCTGACTAAGTGGGAAGACCTGGATACCCTATTGGCTAATCTTGGTGACGTTGCCATGATGAAGTTCCGCG
The DNA here is from genome assembly GCA_938003775.1 of uncultured Granulosicoccus sp. Classification (GTDB taxonomy): domain Bacteria; phylum Pseudomonadota; class Gammaproteobacteria; order Granulosicoccales; family Granulosicoccaceae; genus Granulosicoccus. The sequence goes on from CALKXZ010000204.1 coordinate 14,273, forward strand.
GAGCACCCAGGGTGAGCCGATTGTTGTACGAGCACAAGGAGTCAATTTTCCAGGCAAGATCCCTGACCGGTCTCATACGTGACGAACGACTACCTAAATCCCTGGACAGCTGCGCCCGACGCCGCACACCAACCGATCAGGTCAGCGCGTCTTTATATGAACTCGGATTTGCACACGATCTGGCAGAGCGCGTTGCAACGCGCATAGCCATAGACTAATCCAACCCGCACATTCGATTATGAATCGTCGGTTATACAAGCATGAATCCAACCCACGGCAACGCCACGCAGAGCGTGCTAATGGACCTGCGGTACTGCTGTTTAACAAGCCGTTCGGCGTGCTATGCCAGTTTACCGATGAGCAGGGACGTGACACACTTGCGGATTATGTCGACCAGCCAGGCTACTACGCAGCGGGCCGCTTGGATAAGGACAGCGAGGGGTTGTTGCTACTAACCAATGATGGCAGCTTACAACAACGTATCAGTCACCCACGATATAAGCTCACTAAACGCTACCTGGCACAGGTTGAAGGTGACATCACAAGCGCTGCGTTGAAACGGTTATGCCAGGGAATCAAGTTAAAAGATGGTCCGGCCAAAGCGGTTAATGCTGAGCAAGTGGATGAACCAGACGCACTCTGGCCACGCCACCCACCTATACGCAAGCGCCTGACGGTGCCAACCAGCTGGATAGAAATAACGCTTGATGAAGGCAGGAACAGGCAAGTTCGACGTATGAGTGCAGCCATCAATTTTCCGACTCTCAGACTGATCAGGACGCACATAGGACCCTACTGCGTGTGGTCACTAAACCCTGGCGAAAGCCGGTTCGATGCCGGTCGTGGCTTGTAGCTAAGTCAGGTCAACCTGTACCCGCTTGAACTCGCCGCCTAAATACGGAGTGAACAGACGTTCATGTTGCTACCTCTCACAAGGGATAGCGGCGCTGATACACTGCCTCCATGCCCTTAATTAACGCCAACTGCAGATTTTTAAAGCTCACTTACGTGATCATGGCTTGTGCTTTGCTGCTGTTGGGTCACCACTTAGGGGCTTCAAGTGCAACCGTAGCTCCGAAGCTGGGCAAGAGCTCCATCAACATAACACCACTGGCCCCCGTACTTGCGTTGCCTGCCACCGTAAAAATGAGCGACGATGCGCAATTTTTAAGCGTAACCACGGCAGATCAATATTGGCACATACAGTTAGAAACCAAACGTTTGCTCGGTGGCTTAGCTGAGGTCCAGAAAACCGAATTCAATGTACCCACTTTTTACAATGGTCATATCATCGGAGACAGCTCATCGTGGGCACGAATAACCAGAGAGTCGCCTGCTACCCATGACTCAACTGTGCATGAGACTGCAAACACCCTCTTCAGCGGGAGCGTGTTTACCAACGGTGTGTTGTATCAACTGGAGTATCAGCAACCCAAAGGTGAGCACGTTATAAGGGCACTCAATGAACCCGCCATGAATCAGCCTCTAACACCATTGCCTGTGCTTACACCGCGCGCAGTTGACGAATCAGCACAGGCTCTGCATGCTATTAAGATTGGCATTGTTATAGACAGCCGCTATAACGAATATCATAACGGGCGTGGTCTGGCCCATGCGTTGGGTATTATTAATGGTGTTGACGGGCTTTACCAAGAACAATTGGGACTTGCGGTTGTTGTCGAAAAATTCCGTGTGTATGACAACCCTGTCACTGACCCATTGCGCAACTCAGACAGCGCTGTGGATCAGGTCTTGAACAGTTTGCGTGACCTACGACTAAACGATGCAGAACTTCCAGCCGATCTGGCTTTAGTACACCTGTTCAGTGGCCACGGTGACCCAGAAAAAGTGATAGGTCTTGGCTGGATAAGCACCGCCTGCCGAGTCGATGGCTACGATTTGAGTCTGTCTACGCCCTTTCCTTATGATGTATTGCTAGCAGCTCATGAAATCGCCCATAATCTAGGGGCTCCGCATGACAATGATGCGCAGTGCCGCACTGACAACACAATTACAGGCTTCGAAGTCATGTGGTCTGAACTGTCAGGCAATACTCAGCCAAACTTTTCTGCGTGCAGCCTGAATGAGATGCAAGCTATCCTCGGAGCCTCCTGTGTGGCCGACAACATAGACATAGGCATAGCGTTGGCTGCGCAATCAACTGTTAACGACTTCGAACAGCATGTGCAGTTATCAGTCGTGAATAATGATCTGTCCCGTATTGCCCGTGGCACGAGAAGCATTACCACATTCCCCACCAATACCACTCTGTACGGACAATCAGCAGGTTGTACCATCAATCAATCGACAATGAGCTGCGAACACCCCTCACTAGATCCGGGTCAATCCACTGAAGTTTCAGTCACCGCTACGTTCGCACACATCAGCAACCCTGTTGTCAGCACTGAAATCAGTTCAGATATATTTACTGACACACATCAGCAAAACAACCGTGCCACAGTTCAAGCCGATGTAGGCGAGGTGGACACTCCTTCTGCTGATCAACCGACACTCACTGCCGCTGCAGGCGTACCTACCAATAATCAAAGACCTGCCATTGCGCAAGGTGGTAGTGCCGGCGCAGGTACTCTCAGCACATTCAGCCTGCTAATCGTCAGCTTGTGGTCAGGTATTTTGATGCAGCGCAGAAAATCTAAGCCCCTGACGTATCAGAACTGACGTTCTACCGAGTATCGCGCAATACGCTCCAATGCATCGCGATGAGCAGAATCGGGTAACACCAGCAACTCACCGATAGCGGCTTCAGCTGACTCAGCAGCTCGAGCCATGGACTGGCCCAACGCGTTTGTTTGCGTGATAGCCTCGAGCACGTCAGGCAATCGATCAAGATCAGCCTGCCGAATCGCCTCACTGATGGTTTGTTTCTGCTTGGCAGAGCCATCACGCATGGCATAGATAAGTGGCAAGGTTGTCTTACCTTCACCCAAATCATCACCAATGTTCTTGCCCATGGTGTCGCTGTCGCTGCGGTAATCGAGTACATCGTCCACTATCTGGAAGGCTGTACCCAAGTGCATACCGTAACTTGCCAGCGCCTGACAAACCGGCTTCGAACTTCCAGCCAGGACGGCCCCCAACTCAGTAGCTGCTTGAAACAGACGAGCTGTCTTGGCTTCAATGACGGCAATGTATTGAGACTCTGACACATCAGGCTCACGGACATTGAGCAACTGCATGACCTCACCTTCGGCGATGCGATTGGTGGTCGACGCCAGAATACTCATGACTTCAAGACTTTGCACATCAACCATCATTTCGAACGAACGCGAGTATAGAAAATCACCAACTAGCACCGCAGCCTCGTTTCCCCACACCGCGTTAGCAGTTTGCTGACCACGGCGTAAATCAGAAGCATCGACAACATCGTCGTGCAGCAATGTAGCGGTATGAATGAATTCAATAATCGCTGCCACCGTGACAGGATGCTCTACAGCGCCAGGGGTATTCTCCTGGTCCAACCCACAGGCACCTGCCGACAGCAGCACTAACTGCGGACGCAGGCGTTTACCACCACTGCCAATAATGTAGGCAGAGAGCTGGTTGATTAACACCACTTCAGAGGCTAGACGTTGGCGAATAAGATCGTCTACTCGCTGCATCCCACCGGCCACCAGCGCGCGGCAGTCCTCGATCGTTATGGTGGAGATTTCAGTGGCTGGAGAATTCATGAGATCGATTAATTGGCGCTCTTATAGACTGACAAGTCAACGGCTGGCAATCACGAATGGAATTCGACACCCGGCCGCACTATTTTCCTTAATAGGATACAGCCAATAGCACCAATTAGCCGTCGCCGCGCACCGAGTGGGTCGTGCCCTTACTACTTCGCACGAGACACAGTTTCGGATTATCCTGATGGCACCAGCGCCGAAACTGCTGTGCATCGCGTTGCGATACACGGCAGTTTGTCTACTTTGCCGATCGTACCGTTACTAGCCTGCCGTTGAAACAAGTCTGTTAACACGACGCCCATTCACGGCGGCAAGTCTATTGCACCGCATCTATCGGACGACTGAGTGAACTTTGTATTGACTCATGAAGCAATGGACTGCTATGCTTGCTGGCTGTTTGCGGTTACGAAACCGCATAAACCAGCAAGTTTTCAGTAAATTCAAGTGCTTAATTCAATGTTGAGCCAACGTTTTCAGGACCAGCAATCATGTACGCGGTAGTTAAAACCGGTGGCAAGCAGTATCGAGTCAGTCAAGGCGACCGTCTCAAGGTAGAATCTCTCAAAGCCGACGCAGGCGCGGACGTTAACCTCGACCAAGTGCTGATGATTGGCAGCGGCGAGTCTGTAACCGTTGGTGCCCCAATGGTAGCCAATGCCTCGGTCAGTGCCAAGGTGCTCTCACACGGTCGTGGCAGCAAGGTCCGTATCATCAAATTTCGTCGCCGTAAGCATCATCGCAAGCAAGCCGGGCATCGGCAAAACTACACTGAATTGGAAATCACGGGCATTAACGCAGGCTAGTCCCCCAGCGTCCAGGTTGATTGCAGTGCAAACGGTTGACTAACCGCAGCAGTGCACCCCTCCAAAACGCAAAGCAAGCTGAACAGGTAAATAGGTCATGGCACATAAGAAAGCAGGCGGCAGTACACGTAACGGTCGCGATTCAGAGTCTAAAAGGCTTGGCGTGAAGAAATTCGGTGGGGAAATCGCCACGGCTGGAAACATCATCGTACGCCAGCGCGGCACACGATTCCACGCTGGCGTCAACACCGGTGTTGGCAAGGACCACACAATTTTTGCTAAGGCAGATGGCGTTGTGACGTTCGTTGTTCGTGGCGCCAACAACCGCAAGTTTATCGACATTATCCCGGCAGCCGCCGAAGGCTGAGCGCCCCTGGCAGTTTCAAGGGAGTCAGCGAAACCCGCCTAGTGCGGGTTTTTCTTTGTCACCAGAGTAATGGTCCGTGAAATTTGTAGACGAAGCCCGAATCAACGTTATAGCCGGTGATGGCGGCAACGGTGCGCTAGGCTTCCGGCGTGAGAAATACATCCCTCGCGGCGGGCCAGACGGCGGCGATGGCGGAAATGGCGGCAGTGTCTACCTGCAAGCGACCCAAAGTTTGAACACGCTGGCCGATTTCAGGCACCAACGCACCTACATGGCCCAGCGTGGTGAGAACGGGCGCGGTCAAAACTGCTCTGGCGCTGGCGGTAAAGATTGTATTGTTGATGTTCCCGTGGGCACAGTGGCCAAGGATCGCTCAACCGGCCAGATCATTGCTGACCTGCGCCATGAAGGCCAGCAAGTCGAAGTTGCCAAGGGTGGCTGGCACGGCTTAGGCAACGCGCGATTTAAAAGCTCAACCAACCAGGCGCCACGCAAGACCACTGACGGCACACGAGGTGAACGGCGTGAACTCCAGCTAGAACTTCGCGTTTTAGCCGATGTTGGCCTGCTAGGGCTACCCAATGCCGGCAAGTCAACTCTGATTCGCCAACTCTCCTCTGCACGCCCGAAAGTGGCTGACTACCCGTTCACGACGCTGCACCCGAATCTAGGTGTGGTCAGCATCGAACCACACCGCAGTTTTGTCATGGCCGATATTCCCGGGCTGATTGAGGGTGCTGCTGAGGGGCACGGTTTAGGTGTCCGGTTTCTCAAACACTTGAGTCGCACACGATTACTGATGCACCTTATTGATGTCATGCCAGTCGATCAAAGTGACCCTGCCACAGGCGCTGTGGCTATCGTTAATGAGTTAAAAAAACACAGCGAAGTGCTGTACCAAAAAGAACGCTGGCTGGTGCTGAACAAAACCGACCTGCTGGCTTCCGATGTTCAGGAAAACCATTGCACCGCAATTGTTGAAGCATTGGCTTGGACGGGTCCGGTTTATCGGATCTCGGCAGTCACCGGAGAAGGCACTCGTGAATTAGCAGCTGACATCATGATTCGACTTGAACGCCTGCGCGAACAGGATCAAGAACAGGCGGCGCTGGAACTGACAAAGCGTCAGAACGCTGTTAGCAATTCGATTGGCAATGCGTGAGCGATTACGCTCAGCTCAACGCTGGGTAGTCAAGGTGGGCAGCTCGCTGCTCACCGCGGATGGCCAGGGACTGGATCATGCCATCATCGAACAATGGAGCACACAGATCGCTACCCTGATGGCTGATGGCTGCCAGGTGGTATTAGTATCCAGTGGATCCATCGCCGAAGGTGTCGCCCGTCTCAAGCTAACCAAACGCCCTAGCCGTGTTAACGAGCTCCAAGCTGCGGCAGCGGTGGGACAAATGGGCCTGATTCGCGCTTATGAATCCGGATTCGAACGGTACAACAGGCTCACCGCACAAATCCTGCTCACACACGATGACTTGTCTGATAGGCGTCGCTATCTGAATGCGCGGGGCACCTTGTCCACATTACTCGCACATGGCGTGTTGCCGATTGTCAACGAGAACGATACGGTCACGACTGATGAAATCAAACTGGGTGACAATGACACGCTAGGCGCTCAGGTCGCCAACCTGATCGACGCGGACGTATTGGTATTGCTAACCGACCAAAGCGGCTTGTTTGACAGGGACCCTCGTTACCACAGTAACGCGCAACTGCTGGAACGTGCCAATGCCAGCGACCCATCGGTATTGGCTCTAGCAGGCCCGCCGGGCTCAAGCCTGGGCAGCGGTGGCATGCGCACCAAAGTGATGGCCGCCGACAGAGCCGCGCAAAACGGTACAACAACGGTCATTGCCAATGGTCGCGACACCGATATCTTGCTGCGGTTGAAGCTGGGAGAGCCGCTGGGAACTATGCTGACCAGTGACCAACAGCCCATTGATGCCAGAAAACGTTGGCTGGCGGATCACTTGAGAGCTAAGGGCACACTCACTATCGATGATGGCGCATGCGCCGTACTG